>CAJMQE010000168.1 GCA_905215405.1 uncultured bacterium | reverse complement strand
AACACCCATTCTAATCAATTGCGAAATGGATAGATTATGAGTCTCAGCATACTCAGCCATTATCTCTGCTCCTTCTGAATATCTGACAAATCTTTTATTATTAGTCTTTTTAGTTCTGCTGTCCATTTGCTAACTCCTCCATTACCATTTTGCGAGCTACAGGTAACAGATCAAACTGTCGTACCAATGCTCTGTCTATTTCTTCTCTCACGCCTGAATCCTCAATGACAGTTCCACTTTTTGCTCTAATGCAGCCTTTTGAAATTGTCTGTGCATCTTCAGGCATAAAATCAGATATCTTACTTAATCCAAATCCACTTACATCCTTCGGATTTAAAATCACATGTACCGGAATATCCTTTCTCAGAATGTTCCTTCATCATTCCCTCGGAATACTTCTTGAGTATCATCACTCGCTTGCATCTGTCACACTTAATTCCAATATTCTGAAGTGCCACAGCGGAATCATCACCGCATACAAAGTATTCCATCATTAACTTGTTGCATTTTTTACATCTAATTTCTATAACATTTTCTTTGTTCAATTCAGTTCGCTCCTTATTCATACAAAATCATCAATCTACAATTCTGTACTCGTAAAGGAAAGGGAAATCACCTTTGCAAGCCTTTTGCCGGGAGTTCCGATGAATGTCTGCACATTCCCCGGCTTTGCTGATCTAAAGCCGCTACTGCTCACACTTACAGTATGACCAGCAGCGATTACAGCCCATGAAAGTGCCTCTGCGAGGCCAGGGGCTGTAATCATACAAAATTTATGCTATGGCGCATAGCTTGACAGCGAATGTCAAGCTTGCGTACTAAAGCATGAATGAAGCCAACCAATATGAATTGTGCTGTCAGCACACAATCACATCAGGCTCCGGCTCTTTCCATAAACCACATATTGTTATCTTCATAGAAAAGGAATATTTCCTTTCCATCTACCACACAGGTATAACGCTCTCCAACGCCGCCAGCCCTTGTACTGGCTGCTCTGCGCTTGTCTTTTACTCGTGTAATCTCATACTTTCTGCCATCTTCCCATGTTATCTCTTTGGGAATGAGCAGTCCGTCCTTTGAAAACTCTGCAAGTACATCAACATATACCTTATTGCTCAATGTAATCACCTTCCTTACAAGATTGCTATTGCTCTGGAAGCATCCATCTTCCTTGCTATATAGCCTTTTTCTTCTAATATTTTCAGATGTGCATAAACACTTGAAGTCGATGCCACCCCTACCATCCTGCATATCGCCCTGATAGTAGGTGCATAACCATTCACACGCTGATATTGCATAATGCTTTCATACACATTCTGTTGCTTCTCCGTCAATGGTGCTCTGTCTACCAGATCAATTCTTGCTGCTTCGTTCATGTTCCGCCTCCCTCTTCTTTACTCTATTGGCACTTCTCGTTACTAACCTGAAAAGTACCCATGTGGATGTACTGTGTGTTCTTCTTTTGCATTGACTGCCGACAGAATCC
>CAJMQE010000167.1 GCA_905215405.1 uncultured bacterium | reverse complement strand
CCATTGCTGTTTTACCTGCCTGGATTTTATGATGTAATTTATTGATGTTGTATGCAATTGCAAGCAAAGTACTTTCCGCCAACACATTTGCAGTTCCTCGGCACAGATATCTTCGAAATGACATATCTTCCTTGGTATCTGCGAAAGAACCTTCTGCCTGTATGCTTCGGTTCATACGAAGCTGACAACCTTCATCACTAAGAATTCTTTCCAGATCTTCATTCCGTTTTTGTTGAAATACTTTTGATACCTCTAAATGTTTACTGCGTTCTTCCATTGGAATCTTGCTGTTGTTTCCTTTGATACAGGAAGTTTTATAAGGACAATCTTTACAGTCTTTGCAGCTATAACAGGTCTTTTCACTTACATACCCTGTTTTGGATTTTGATTTCTTTGTACCAGTTACTTCAAGATGTTTCTGATTTTTACAAATGTATATATCCTGATTCGTATCATATTTCATATTTTCACGCCTGCTGATATCTGTTCTATATTTTCTTGTTTTAGAGATTTCATAATTCGAAGGTTTAATAAATGACAACTGTTGATTTTTTTCAATGAACAGATAGTTTTCTTCACCTTCATATCCAGAGTCTGCTGTGATGTTCTTATACTTGTAAGCTAGATGTTCTTCCATATCTTTTAAAAACGGAATTAGTGTCGTTGTATCTGTAGGTTGCGGACCTATGGTTAGCCATGTGATATACTCAGAATCAACACCGTGCTGAAGATTGTATGCTGGTTTTAACTGTCCATTGAGCATAGCATCTTCTTTCATTCTCATAAATGTGGCATCCGGATCTGTCTTGGAATAACTATTCCTTTTGCCGCAGTTATAGAGCTTCTTTGTGTATCCTTTCAGTCTTAAAATATATTCCTCCAGCTTTTCAATATCCTTCTGCAATGGCGATTTTCTTCTGCCAATGCCATACACAAATGTGATATTTTCATCCTTTTTTATTTGATATAGTTTCTTACGTAGCTTCTTGATCTGATGAAGTGAAACCTTATTCTGATATGCAATTTTAATGTCATACTGTTCTTCACAAGCAGCTACATGTTCTGCGATTTTATCTAGCATTTTCAATAAGTTTTTAGTAACTGCCTTTTTCCAGACAAATGTATACTTGTTTGCATTGGCTTCGATTTTCGTACCATCGATAAAAATAGATTCACCTGAAACTTCACCTAATTTATAAAGATAGTTACTGACTTCGGACATTAGTCTTTTTGAGATTGGAGCAAAATGAAGAGTTCTGAATCGTGCAATAGTTGCATGGTCAGGAGCCGGAGAATCCTCTAGAAGGAACATAAAGTTGATATCCCTGTGACAGGCTGTTTCAATGTCACGAGAAGAATAGAGCTTATTCATGTAAGCATAGATCATAATCTTCAGCATCTGTCTTGGCGTCGCTGTATTTTTCCGAACTCGGAAATAAGTCTGAAATAAATCCGAAATATCCATCTCCTCTATGAATTGACTTAGCAGACGTACCGAATCATTATCTGGGATTATGCAATCAATATTTAGTGGCAGTTTTAGTTGATAAAAACCTTGTGCCAGAGTATAATTCTTATGTAAAATTTTATTTATTTTATTTATTTGCATAAGTATATTTTACACCAATTGCCAGGCTTTTTTAAGCCTGGCAATTGTGTTTTTACTGAAAACAGGAGCTGCCCACTAATTTTTATTTTAGTGCGACAGCCCCTTTT
>CAJMQE010000166.1 GCA_905215405.1 uncultured bacterium | reverse complement strand
ATTCATTCAAAAAATATGTTTTTAGACTTGACTTTTAATAGTTAGTCTTTCTTTTTATGCGTTTATTTTACCACAGCCATTCAGACAGAAACAATGGAACTGTACTTAAATAAAAATATATAAAATTTAACTGGCGGTTAAATTTCAGACAGAAGAAAAACATTTGTGGATTCACGCCCTATTGTAATTGATGCAGCAAGCGATAACTTACAATTACAGAAGAAATACATTTGTGAATTTACTTCTGACTTAAATTTAGATAGAAGAGAATATAAATATTACTTTACAAAAGGAAAATATTTACATTTATTGTCGAATATTATAAAATTATGTCAGAAAGATAAAACTGTGTTCTATTTTAGGAGGAGAGAATGAAAAAAGTAAAGGGTGTACTTTTCACAATTGGTCTATCCGCTTTTTTATGTGCAGCACCAGCAATTATGGGATCGCACACAGGGATGACAGGAGAATTGAATGTGGTCTATGCACAGTCAGTCGATACTGCGGTCTATCAGGGCGTAGATTATTCCGCGGTCTATGATTTTGATTATTATTATAATCAAAATGCAGATGTAGCAAATGCGTTTGGCTATGATCCAGACGCACTGATTGCGCATTTTGTCAATTTTGGTATGGCGGAAGGAAGATGTGCCAGTCCGAATTTTAATGTCGTTTATTACAGATACGATCTGAATAATCAGGATCTGAGATACAGCCTTGGCGCAGATATGACTGCTTATTATATGCATTATATTAATTTTGGACAGTACGAAAATAGAAGTGTGGATAGCTGGTCTGATGTATTTGATCCGCAGAAGTATCTGGATGCAAACCCGGATGTAAAAGCAAATATTGTCGGCCGGTTTACTTCGGATGGAAATCAGCTTGGATGGGCATTGTGGCATTTTGTCGAATATGGTGCCAATGAAGGACGAAGTGGATGCAGTGACTTTGATGTACAGGTTTATAAGGCAGAAAACCAGGATCTGGTCAATGTTTACGGAAATGCGGCCTATTTTCCATATTACCAGCACTATATTTTCTGGGGTAAAAATGAGGGCAGAATCAGTAATTATGCCAACAATATCTATCATGGCGTGGATTACAGTGCCGTGTATGATAAAGAGTACTATCTGTATGAGTATCCGGATATTGCAGCAGCATTTGGTGGTGATACGACGCTTACGCTGGAACATTTCATTAATTTCGGAATGGCAGAGGGGAGAGAGGGAAATTCAGAGTTCAGGGTCAACATTTACAGAGACAATTATGAAGACCTTCAGGAAAAGTACAAAGATGATCTGAAAGCATATTACATGGATTATCTGAATACAGGAAAAGCTGAGGGAAGAAGTGGTAATGAAATAATTCCAAAGCCTTGTATTTCAAATACAGAGGCAAATGCAACGGTGAATGAGTCCGTCAATCTTGCCATTTATAGTTTTACGGGGGAGGTCACTTGGAAGATTTCTGATCCATCAGTGGCTTCCATCACAACGGATGGCAGTACTTGTATTGTTACCGGGATCAAACCTGGCTCAGTAGGTGTAACAGCGACATTGAACGGGAAAAAGGAATTTACCTGTAATATCAGATTTGATGCAATCTCCCAGGAAACTCCTTGGGTATACGATTCTGCGACAAAACGTCATAAGACGATGTTTGATGGAACAGTTGTGCAAGAGCAGTATTATGAGACGGAAGCTGGAGGTACCTGGGGTTATTTTGATGATGAGGCAGCAAGAGCGATGTTCGTAGAAATTCAGAAAATGCAGAAACAGGTATATGGAGATGAAGGGGTGTCCGTCTGGAATGAGAGCGATTACCAGTACGCAAAAGCAAGAACAGTCTATTATGCAGCAGCAGGGAATGGCTCAACGGGTGGATTGTATCATATGAATTCCGGTGGTTTGCCAAATGTTTCTGATAATAGAAGGTACATTACATTTTTTAATGGCTATAAAGGTGGATTATCCATTGCGTGCTATGTCAGAGACAGCGTACATGATGAATTTACCTATGGTAGCGCCTGGAGAGCATATTTTGGAACGTACTATTCCAGTTCGACGTAATGCACAAGAGATAAGGTAGAAGACTTAGATTAAAGTAGAAAATATAAAGTAGAAAATATAAAGTAGGAACCAAAAAGTAGAAAACATAAAGTAGAAGAGCCTATAAAACGTAAAGTTGCAGTAGCAAAGGAACGACAGCTGATTATTTTGTCATGAAAGAATTAATTTCGATGTCCACGAAGCAAATAAATAAAGGGCTGTGAGAATGGGC
>CAJMQE010000165.1 GCA_905215405.1 uncultured bacterium | reverse complement strand
CTTAAGTTGTGGTCTTATTTTATCAATATCTATTAAAGAACCACTACCACCCTCATAAAGCTGCGAATTATTATTTTCAACTGCGGCTTGCGTCCTTAAATTCAGATCTTTTCTTGCGGTATCCGCATTTATTTTTAATTGTTCTTCACTTGCTGAACTACTGCTAATCTTACTGCCGCTACTTTCACCACTTTGTTCAGTTATACCTGTCTTTCTTTTTAAAGCCGTATTTTCTATAACATTCAGCCCTAATTCAATTACCTGTGTTTGTGTCTCATCTAGATTAAAAGTAGCTCCTATGCCATCAGCTAATTTTGAATTTATGATACAACTTGCATTTGCGATTTCATACCTTCCAATACTAGTTGCAACTACTTTAACACTTAGGGATTCTCCTGCCTTTACCGCTGATGCAATTGGATTTAAAATAAGTGCTGCTGTCGTTGCTGCCGTTTCAACTGTATTGTAGGTACCGGAGTCTCCTCCAAATAAAAAATCTCTGCCTATATTATATCCTTTTCCTGTAACAACAGTTCCAATCCCCTCTATCATATCGGACGCGCCCATTAAACAGGATGTGATTCCTGATGTTGCTAACGTTATATCTAAAATAGCTTCTTCGGCTCCAACAACGAGCGGTGCTGCTGCTCCCATTGTCGTAACAATTGCAGCTACCCCTATCGCAATGGTAATACCAGCTCCTATTACTTCCAATATTCCAGTGATTCTATTTTCCTGTTCCCTAGCTGCTTCTTCCTCTTGCAGCTGCTCCATCATATTTGACTCATACTGTCGGGCTGCTTCTATTGTACCACTATTATTCTCATTATACGAGACACTGGATAATGTATTTTCATACGCCTCTTCCAAGCCTGATAATTGTATTAGGTCTCCAGTCTGATAAGACGTGAGTGTACTTGATGGTCTCGATACTGCCGAACGAACAAGTTCCGATACCGATGATATTAGTTCTTCTAATGTTGCAGTTCCACTACTTCTCGTTTCATTTTCATGTTGCACGATTTCGTTACCCAATTTTTCCAGTCTGAACCTTATTCTTGCACAATCATTGCCAATATCATCTGGATCTGGATTGCTTATCTCTACTATATCGCTAATTGAACCCAATACCTGACCAAATTCATCTTCACAATCTCTTATTCCATCAGAGCGATAATCTTCTTTTGCACTTCCTATCGCATCTTCATTTAAATGTTTATGACAATCTCCATCAATCTCGCTATATTTATAATCATATACGGATAATTTAGAAGAGAAATCGTTTAATAGATTTTCGATCAATGGCAGAAGACAGCTTATATGTACTTCATCGATATAAGTCTTCATACTATCTGCTGCCTGTCCCTTAATAGAATCAGACTCTGTAAAAGCTTCAAAATTACTTCTAAGACTCTCTAATTCATCGAACCATGCACTCAGCGCAGAACTTGCTGTTAATACCAGCAAATTAAGTTCATCCCCCTTTAATTCCAATCCCAAGGCACTCACACCTCCCTGGTATTAGAAGCATAAGTATTTGCATTCAAAATACGCTGAATTTTGCTTTCACTTTCATCTGTATATCCTTTTGATATCACTACATCAGTCACATCATGATTGAAATATAACAAATTTCCATGGATTAATCCCTCTGGATAAAAGACTGCGCCATAATCATAATAAATAGTTTTATTATCTTTCTTTATTCTTATCCCTCTTGATACGATTAAGACCTTTTTAATATCGCCTTTTAATATTACAATACTTCCCAATGATAAATATTCCTGCATTTATTTAGCCTCCTTTATTAGTCAAATGAATCTCCCAATTGTTCATCCAGTTCTACAAGCATATCTTTGCTTTTACTAATCTGACTTATATCCATTGACACTAAAAGCTTATAAATACTCAAAATACTTTTAATTTCTTTTAGACATTTACTGTAAGAAACCAAGCCATCTGCGTTACAAGTAATTTCACAAGCACTCCCAATATCAACTGCATCCAAACTAAAAGAATCCACGCCTGCTTTCATCTGTGAGATTAAACTCTCCACCTCATCACTATCAACTTTTATTTCATCCATTTTATCTTCCCTCTACTCATCCCAATGATTTATGTCATACCAGATATCACTTAGCCTGTCTCTTAAAACTCCGAGTAAGTTCTCATGTTCATCACGTGAGCTCTCTAACTCACTAATTTTATCGTCTATTTGATCTGCTGCATTTTCCATTGCCTGATAATAAGTATATGTATGAGGCTTCGTGTATAGTTGTGGCTAACTCCACCTCAAATTTATAAATTTACA
>CAJMQE010000164.1 GCA_905215405.1 uncultured bacterium | reverse complement strand
GTGGGAGACGGGGTATCAGGTCTGGGGTAACACGATACAGGAGAAGGACCACGGCAGGGTGGAGCAGAACCTGCGCTACCAGGGACAGTACCTCGACAGGGAAACAGGGCTGCATTACAATCTGCACAGGTACTATGATCCGGATGTCGGGCGGTTCATTGTAACGGATCCGATAGGGCTGGCGGGTGGGCTGAACTTATATGCTTATGCGCCTAATCCGCTGAAATATATTGATCCACTCGGATTAAAAAAAGAGCTCTGTAATGGAACTACTCGTGTGCGGCATTATACTAATCGTAAAGGTTCAAATGCGATTGCTGAAAGTGGGATAATTAAGGCGCATGATAACGGTCGTGTATATTTGGAACCTGCGAATAAAAAACCACTCAGTCAAGTAGACATAGAGGCGAAATATCAAATAGGTCGTGGGAAAGGTAGAGATTATGTGGAAACAGATGTACCTAACGAGCAATTAGAGTGGGTAACAAACCCTCGATACCATATAGATGAATTGACTGTGAAAGGTGATATTGTTCTTTCTGATAATGCAAAAATAACTCGGCGTAAATAATATGAATAAAAACAATGATGTAATTAATATACCCGGGAAGGATGCCCTTTATATTCTAAGTGAGGTAGAGTACATATTGATATCACTTAAGAATATTGCAAGGTATTATTTCAATGGTATAGAGCAGAACGTTATTGATGATAAATTGTTGAATTCTTACTTTAAAGAAACCACTAAATTTATTGATGATAAAAATATTACACATCGGTTGGCTGAAATAAGAAGGGTTATTACTGAAAATTTTAATACCGATCTTGGAGATGATGATATGGATGATATTGAGAGAGAAATAGAAAAGATAAAATGTTGGGAGAAGCCGGGTGATTAATATAAAATGGGAAGGCATGTAGCCTTCCCGTTGAGCCTGTCCATCATTCTGTGTAAATGCCTTTCTCAGAAGTGACCGTCAAGGCGGTCACCGAACTCGATAATAAAGCGACTCATGGCTATCCGCTAGTCCTGAAGTGGCATCGTCCATTTCTGTGAGGCTGACTGGATAGCCAGCCACACCACTTTTTTCACCGATTCATCTGTCGGGAACACTTTCCTTTTCTTTATCGCATGTCTGATGACGCTATTCAGCGATTCGATTGCGTTAGTGGTGTAGATAACCTTTCGGATCGCCTCCGGGTACACGAAGAAGGTGGCAACATTCGGTCAGTTTGCCCGCCAGCTGCGACTTATCTGCGGGTACCGTGCATCCCATTCCTTCCCGAACGCATCCAGCGCCTGCAACACGCCTTCTTCCGTGGCCGCGCGGTAAACCTGTTTCAGGTCACGGGTTACCGCTTTATAGTCTTTCCACGTCACGAACCGCAGGCTGTTGCGTACCATGTGTACTATGCACAACTGGGTCTGCGTTTTAGGGAAAGATCACGTAACGCTACTTTTTTGTACTAAATAATTGGCATTTTATGTTTAAGATTTGAGATATTCCTCATTACCTAAAGCTGTTTTTTATTGCTTATACATGATCAAATACTCCTTACATAATTAAGGAGAACAAAATGGAACTTAAAAAATTGATGGAACATATTTCTATTATCCCCGATTACAGACAAGCCTGGAAAGTGGAACATAAATTGTCGGATATTCTACTGTTGACTATTTGTGCCGTTATTTCTGGTGCAGAAGGCTGGGAAGATATAGAGGATTTTGGGGAAACACATCTCGATTTTTTGAAGCAATATGGTGATTTTGAAAATGGTATTCCTGTTCACGATACCATTGCCAGAGTTGTATCCTGTATCAGTCCTGCAAAATTTCACGAGTGCTTTATTAACTGGATGCGTGACTGCCATTCTTCAGATGATAAAGACGTTATTGCAATTGATGGAAAAACGCTCCGGCATTCTTATGACAAGAGTCGCCGCAGGGGAGCGATTCATGTCATTAGTGCGTTCTCAACAATGCACAGTCTGGTCATCGGACAGATCAGGACGGATGAGAAATCCAATGAAATTACAGCTATCCCTGAACTTCTTAACATGCTGGATATTAAAGGAAAAATCATCACAACTGATGCGATGAGTTGCCAGAAAGATATTGCAGAGAAGATACAAAAACAGGGAGGTGATTATTTATTCGCTGTAAA
This sequence comes from uncultured bacterium, assembly GCA_905215405.1. Lineage (GTDB taxonomy): Bacteria > Bacillota > Clostridia > Lachnospirales > Lachnospiraceae > CAJMQE01. Next base: position 174 of record CAJMQE010000164.1, on the reverse strand, counting down.
AGGAAATCAGGTGGCGGCTTAATAAAGCCTTTGAGGAAAAATTTCCGCTGAAAGAATTAAATAATCCAGAGCACGACAGTTACTCAATTAGTGAAAAGAGTCACGGCAGAGAAGAAACCCGTCTTCATATTGTTTGTGATGTCCCTGATGAACTTATTGATTTCACGTTTGAAT
>CAJMQE010000163.1 GCA_905215405.1 uncultured bacterium | reverse complement strand
CTGGAAGAACTATTCACAAGTTTGAAACTATTTCCATTTATGTTCAGAGGCGATGTCAACGTAACATCTTATGACGAAACGGGTGCGTTGGATACTGTAATAGAAATGGGTATTTATAAAGTTAAGCCGAAACAAGGTGTATGGGGAACCTTGGTCGTATTTAATGCCTTCGATGGTGCGGGTGGGGTCGTACAAAAACTATATAATGCAACAGGAGCTAAATATAGAGTTAAAAACTCAAATACAGATAACTTATGGACTGATTGGAAATCTTTTTAACGAAAAATTCCAATTGGTTCATGCCTGGAAGAACTGGTGTTTAAATATACATTAATATCCCTGCTGTCAGAACTGGATGGCTTGTTATGGAACAACACTTCTCTCGGCAGCATATATACTTTTAACTCCACATCGGACTATGACTCAAAAAAGCATCCGTTTGGAGCAGCAGGAACAGTAGAGGTCAAACGTTTTGGCGGCAGTTCCACTATTCAAATTCTCTATGACATCAACAATCATGTTTTTTTGCGGAGGAAAGTAGGGGAAGAAGCTTGGAACGCATGGACACAGGTATAATTGTACACCAAGAATCCCAAAAACTAATATTACCATTTACAGGAAACTGACATAGAGACAGTTTCCTGTATAGTATTTATGGATTATAAACTGATGATGTATAAACATACCATGGATTCCATACTCCACTTGTGCTTCTATATCTATGGTAAATCTTATTCCTAATAGAAAACATGACTTGAAATATTCCTCCTGATGGAGTCACTCCACATATAAGCATTCCATGATCATTAGGACCTACACCACTCGCATCAGGTTGTCCTAAAACGCATACTCCCCGCTCAATAAAACCATCTAAATTTTCATTTGTTGCTAACTTGTATCCACGATAAGGAAAACCAATCAGTTCTTCCAGCTCTCAATTTTTAAGAAAATCATGTCAAAGAAACGGTTTGCCAATTACTCCAAGTATTAGATAGCCCCAATAACATATCCCTTGGGGTTTTTCTGCCAGTCGTACGCCTTTCTTTTGTTTTCTCAGAATACCATTGTATCAATGGCCCTATATTACAAATATGTTGTATGTTGGTCTATATATAGTTTATTCTGTGCATTTTTTATGCATAAGATTCTTCTTTAAAATATTTGTTATAGCTTTGCTTTGACGAACAAGTAATAGATTTGATGAATCAGTAAAAGCGTTTACTGACAATGTTTATTAAATGCCATCATTCGTGATGAAATTATGGCATTTAGTGTTTTTCATTTATATATTTAGATTCAATCTTTTATTATAAAATCTGTATGCACTTTTACTTGGGAAAGTAGAAGTGCATTTTTATCTGCTATTAAAAATAAGTTATTTCATTTTTATTTTGAACATTTGTTCATTATCTTTGCAGACAGAAACAATAAATATACAATGTCACCACGTCCAAAAAATATACGCAAAGTTAACAATATGCCTTCTGTTGCCGGATTCAGACCTGTCATTTCCAACAATAGTTGTGAAGAAACAATATTCCTGCATTTCGAAGAATATGAAACAATACGCCTGTGTGATTATGAAATGAAAACCCAGCAGGAAGCCTCCATCTCAATGGGTGTGTCACGCCCTACCCTCAGCCGAATATATACCAGTGCAAGGCAAAAGATAGCCAAGGCATTCGTCTGTGGTGCCGCAATAATGATAGAAGGAGGCGTGTCATATACCAACAGTGAATGGTTCCGCTGCGGATCATGTGGTTTCTTGTTCAACAATATCAATCCGGCACTCAAAATCCGTAAGACAGTATGTCCGGTATGTCTTTCCGAAGACATCCACACCAGTAATATTAACATTAATAAGAATAAGATTATGATGAAAATTGCAATTCCTACCAGAGACAATGTAATTGATAACCATTTCGGTCATTGTGAGTATTATACAATTCTGACAGTAGGACAAGACAACCAGATTCTGAGCAGTGAAACCATTCCGTCGCCACAAGGATGTGGCTGCAAGTCCAATATAGCCGGTGAACTGGAAGGTATGGGGGTCAGTGTCATGCTGGCTGGAAATATGGGACAAGGTGCTTTGAATGTACTTACAGCCCACCATATTAAAGTGATAAGAGGATGTTCCGGAAATATTTTGAATGTCGCAACGGACTATCTGAACGGAAAAATAGCAGATTCAGGTATAGGTTGTTCATCGCATGAGCATCATCAATGCCATAGTCATAATGAATAAAAAGTGATATTCAATAATAACAAAATGGGGCTGTCCATTTTAGACAACCCCATTCAAAGAGACGCAAAATATATTATTTCAGTATTTCACCTTTTTCATTGAAGAA
>CAJMQE010000162.1 GCA_905215405.1 uncultured bacterium | reverse complement strand
ACTATAAGTTTGACGTCTTCCCCCTGTATAACAGGGGGTTTTATTGTATATACAACAAAAAAAGAACAGGCTCGATTGCCTGTTCTTCTGCATTTATAACACTTTATAATAAGTTTATTGCTTATCTTACGGATAAAAAGTTATCACAATAGATAGGAATAACACTTTCTATTATATTTTCTGCTTACACTTACTTTGCTGGAATAATTTCGATCCAATAACCATCTGGATCTATAATAAAGTAAATACCCATTGCCTCATTTTCAAAACAGATGCATCCCATTTCTTTATGCATTGCGTGTGCTGCATCAAAATCATCCACTTCGAATGCAAGATGGAATTCATTATCACCCAGATTATAATGATCTTTATCAAAATCCTTGATCCATGTCAGTTCCAGCGAATGTCCTGTCACACCATCACCAAGATATACAAGTGTAAAACTGCCATCTGCTGCATCTTTTCTTCTAACTTCCTTCAGCCCAAGAGCCTTGTCATAAAATTCTATAGATTTATTCAGATCAACAACATTGAAATTATTATGGTTAAATTTAAATTGCATCTTTTTTCTCCTTTATTTGCTATATTGCGGATTTGTAATCAAATGATTCCATAACCGCCTCTTTATCCAGTATTATACTATATGTATTTCCTGTTCACAATCAGAAATCCTTACATTTTTCTCGTTTCTTCAGAACTCATGAGCATCTCCTCCAGTACACGGCAGAAAAGTGTTGGATCACATGGCTTCAGCAAAAATCCATTGAACAGCTCGTGATTCATTTTTCCCTGCATCTGTGCATACATAGTATGCAGTTTCTGATCCGTTCTCACAATATCTTCTTCATCTGCTGAGAGAAGTAGATGAAGAATATCTGCATCTTTCCTCTGGGAATTTCGGATAATTTCTGCTGCCTGAATGCCATTCATGTATGGCATTCTAACATCCATTACAATTGCATCAAATGTATGAACTTTCGCATTCAGGAATTGTTCGACTGCATCTTTTCCATTTACCGCATGTTGTACTTCTGCCCCATTGCCATTTAGGATCCTGCTGAATAGAAGCGTTCTGATTTCATGATCCTCCACCAGAAGTATTTTTCTTCCTGTCAGCTGCACTGACTGGTTTTTGCACAGATTGCATTCTCTCTTTTCTGCATTAAGAAATTCCCTTTGCTCCCTGGCAAGTGGCATTGTAAATTCCAGTAAAAATTCTGTTCCAACACCGGTCTTACTTTTTACTGAAATCTTTCAATTCAGCTGTTGTACCAATTTCCAGACGATCGACAGCCCCAGGCCTGCCCCCTGCTTTATTTCTTGCTGTAACCGCACTTCTCTGGCATAAGGTTCAAACAGATGCTTTAGAAATTCTTCGCTCATTCCAATTCCTTCATCCCGCAGCGTATAGATCACTGTTACATTGCGATTATCTTGCTCAATCTTTTGATTCTGAGTCAGCCAGATCTTTCCACCATCCGGAGAATATTTAATTGCATTAGACAACAGATTGAGCCAGATTCTTCGGAACTTCACACGATCAATCAGTATCGCCTCATTCTGATTCTCTTCATATATAATCGTGATCTCTTTCTTCTTACATTCATGTTCCAGCAATACTTCTACCTCATGCAAACAGTCCTGCATCCGGTAGGGTTCTGGACACGAATCCTTTAATTCATGATGACTTTTCATTTTCTCATCAAGCAGGATACTTTCGAACATCTCCATCAGATATCTGCTGGTTCCTTTTAGCTTATCCAATTGTTCCATCACTCTGTATTGCTCCTGCATTTCACATTCCATTTCCTGTAGGAATCCGAGTACCGCATGCATTGCCAGACGTATATCATGACTCATTCCTGTCATACATTCCTTCTGCCGTCTCTGTAACTGTCTGTTCATTTCCAGCTCCTGCATAAGCCGTTCATTTTCCCTGCACATAGCTACATACTTTTGCTGCTGTTCCTGCATCTCTAGCTGCAGGTGTTCCAGCACTCTCTTTTTCCTAACAAATAAATTATTTTTGCTGCGCGTGCTTTCATATCTGCTCTCATAACTGTGTTCCTGCATTTGTCCACCCATACTATTTTTGTTTTGTCATACGATAATAGGCAGTCCCGTAATACTGTTTCATTTCCACCACTCCCGCTTACGGAATGGTTATAAAGATCAACTGCTTTCTTTCGAGTGATATGTGTACAATTGCCTCCCCGTATTAACCAGTTCTTCCTATTATAATATGTCACATTATGTCGTATTATATCAACATATGTCGTTTATAAAATATGATAAATTATAACAGATTCGCACACAACAGGCAACCAACCACAAAAAAGTCCATACCAGTATATACCCAATGGTGTTAAGTTAAGGATTCAAAGAGAAGTTAGTATCGTTTGCGATAT
>CAJMQE010000161.1 GCA_905215405.1 uncultured bacterium | reverse complement strand
GTTAATATCGCAAACGATACTAACTTCTCTTTGAATTCTTAACTTAACACCATTGGGTAATATACTGCAGGGTCTTTTTTTGTGTCTGATTTTGCTCGTTTTTGTATCAGTGTATTTTCTATATAGAAAAAGTCTGATATAATAAGACTATAACAGAAAGCCTCTAACAGGCTGAAATATGAGAACAGGAGATCAGAATATGAAGAAATTTTTTACAAGCCTTCCGTTCAAACTGTTGCTGGGGGTTGTACTTGGTATCCTCGTCGGTCTGAATGTAAATGAAGGTATTATGAATGTCATCGTGACTGTAAAATATGTATTGGGACAGATCATTACATTTTGCGTTCCGTTGATCGTCATTGGGTTTATTGCGCCATCTATTACAAAGCTTGGTAACAATGCATCCAAAATTTTAGGAGTCGCAGTGGTAGCTGCGTATGTGTCTTCGGTCGGAGCAGCATGTTTTGCTATGGCTGCAGGGTACAGTATTATTCCAGGTCTGTCAATCGTAACTAGTGCAGACGGTCTGAAAGAACTTCCGGATGTTATTTTTAAATTGGAAATTCCTCAGATCATGAGCGTGATGAGTGCACTTGCGTTTTCGATTCTCATTGGTCTTGCAGTTACCTGGACAAAAGCAAAATACATATCTGCTATTTTGGACGAATTTCAGAAAATTGTACTTGCTATTGTAAAAAAAGTCATCATTCCAATTTTGCCACTTTTTATTGCAACCACATTTGCAGGGCTGGCATATGAAGGAACGATAACACAGCAGCTGCCAACATTTTTAAAAGTTATTTTGATTGTTATGGCAGGGCATTATATCTGGCTGGCACTGCTTTATCTGCTGGCAGGACTCTATTCAGGAAAAAATCCACTGGAAGTGTTAAAATACTATGGTCCAGCTTATATTACTGCAGTGGGGACCATGTCAAGTGCTGCAACACTCGCAGTCGCACTTGACTGTGCAAAAAAGTCAAAAGTGCTCCGAGAGGATATGGTAGATTTTGGAGTTCCGCTTTTTGCCAATATCCATCTGTGCGGATCGGTATTGACAGAAGTCTTTTTCTGTATGACAATTTCGCAGATGCTTTATGGTAGAATACCATCCGTTGGAACTATGATTCTTTTCTGTGTTCTGCTTGGTGTGTTTGCAATTGGTGCACCTGGTGTGCCGGGCGGTACGGTAATGGCATCACTTGGACTGATTACAGGGGTCCTTCTGTTCGACCAGACAGGAACCGCACTCATGCTTACAATATTTGCTCTGCAGGATAGCTTTGGAACTGCATGTAATGTAACAGGGGATGGGGCACTGACACTGTTCCTTACCGGATTTGTCAACAAAAAGGGAATTGAACCGCAAAATATGGAACAGGTTCTCTGATATTATAGATAAATAATGAAACAAAAGCTGAATGGCAAAGAACTAATAAGAACGAATAAGAACGAATAAGAACGAATAAGAACGAATAATAACGAATAATAACGAATAAGAACGAATAGTAAAGATTGAATAGCAAAGAATGTATAACAAAAGCTGGATAGCAAAGAATGAATAACAAAGGAGAAATAATTATGAATACAAATCTGACTTTTCTTGGAACAGGAAATGCAATGGTAACGAAATGCTATAATACCTGTTTTCTGATCAACCACAAGGAAGAGACGGTACTGGTGGATGCTGGTGGAGGAAATGGGATTTTCAACCAGATGGAAAGCGTAGGTGCTGATTATACAAAGATCCATCATATGTTCATTACACATGGACACACAGACCATATTTTGGGTGCAATCTGGATCGTTAGAAAGATTGCAACAATGATGAATGCGGGGCAGTATGAAGGTGAATTCCACATTTTCTGTCATGATATAGCTGCGGAAATGCTGACGACATTTTGTAATATGACCCTTGTCAAAAAATTCGTAAAGCTGATCGGTGATCGTATTTTGATTCATGTGGTCGAAGATGGGGACAGCCAGGAGATGGCAGGAATGAAATTTACATTTTTCGATATATTTTCTACAAAGGCAAAGCAGTTTGGATTCCAGGCAGTTCTTAAAGAAGAACACAAGATCATAACCTGTCTTGGAGATGAACCTTATAATGAAAAATGTGAAAATTATGTTAAGGGAAGTGATTATCTGCTTTGTGAGGCATTCTGCCTGTATCAGGACAGAGAAATCTTTAAACCTTATGAAAAACATCACAGTACTGCGAAGGATGCAGGTGAGCTGGCACAGAAACTGCAAATTAAAAATCTGGTACTTTATCATACAGAAGATAAGACACTTGCGACAAGAAAGACTGCATATACAGCAGAAGCAAAAGCTGTATTTGAAGGAAATGTTTATGTCCCAGATGATCTAGATGTAATTCCAATCGCGTAAAAGAAAAAGCCCATGTAGCAAAATATTGCTGTGAACTGGCCGGGAAAGAGTAGAGAAACTATTCTTTCCCGGCTTTTTTGTATATACAATAAAACCCCCTGTTATACAGGGGGAAGACGTCAAACTTA
>CAJMQE010000160.1 GCA_905215405.1 uncultured bacterium | reverse complement strand
TGCTAGGTATTGAATTTTCAAGGTGCATAGCTAATATCTATGTGCGAAGTTTGAGGTAATGAGAATATTTAGTCAGAGAAAGCCAGTCCGGTTGATATCTGGGTAGAAGGGGAATCAGTAAATGAAGGATATACAGAATATTCAGGATATATAGGTCGTGTAGAATCGCCGGTCATCTAGGGTGTGTGGATATAGTCTGAAGTAAGAATCAGATATAGTTTTTCGAAATTAACACATTTTTAATTGTAGTGCTATGATGGTTTTAAGCAGAGAACAAAACTTGTAAATAGTTACAGAAAGATCGAATTCTGAATGAAAGGTCTGTCAGGGTTCTATGCACAGAAAGGGGAGATTGAAATTATAAGAATGAAATATAGTGGCAGGAGACGAATGTGTAAAAATTTCTGAGAATGCAAATTAAAACATGTGATATGGTTGTTAGAAAATGCATGTGATTCATTTTTGAAAGGAGCTGGAATGTTAGAAGAAAAAGAAATCGTAAAACTGGCTCATCAGATAAAAGGGTATCTTGAAAAAATAAAGTTTGGTTCCGTCACATTAGTGATACAGGATGGAAAAGTAATTCAAATCGAGAGCCATGAAAAAGTAAGACTTACAAAATAGTACATGATCATGATGGCATTTACATTCATTTATGTAATGCCGTTGCTTGCAACAGAGGTGGAAAAATGACTAGAATTTTACAGAATCAGGAGGGAAAGGTTTGACATTTCAGCAGATTCGATATGTGGTGCATGTAGCAGATACGAAATCAGTGAATCAGGCCGCAAAAGATCTGAAAGTCAAACAACCCAGTATATCCAGCGCAATCAAGAATCTGGAAAAAGAATTGGGAATTGTTATATTTGACCGGTCAGCGAAAGGAGTGACTGTTACAGTCGCAGGAGAGCATTTTCTAAAGTATGCAAAAAAGATCATAACTGATTACCATACGATCGAAAAAAACTATAGCAATAAAAATAAGAATCAGAATCAGGATGGAAATAAGAATCAGGATGATAATGAGAATCCACAGTAGCTGACTAAACAAATTAGAGGCTATTTTGAATACGGTAACATTGGCCGTATTTGAAATAGTCTCTTTTATATAAAAAATATTGGTGTTTGCACATGCATGAAAAAAAAGCAACAGAAACACAACAGCAGAAACAAATCTAGATAAAGCGGCAACAGAAAAAATTCTAGATAAAGCGGTAGCGGAAATAATTCTAGGAAAAGCAGCAGAAACAAATCTAGATAAAGTAGCAGGCAGTTAGAAAATGAAAAAGGATGGAGAAAAGATGGCAGAAAAAAAGTTAAGACAGATAGCGATATATGGTAAAGGTGGTATTGGAAAATCAACGACAACGCAGAATCTGACAGCAGGACTGTCAGAGCTGGGGAAAAATATCATGGTGGTCGGATGTGATCCCAAGGCGGATTCTACAAGGCTCCTTTTAAATGGGCTTGCACAAAAGACAGTATTGGATACGCTTCGTGAGACAGGAGAGGATATCGAGCTGGATACGATTATGAAGAAAGGGTTCGGAGGAATTAAGTGTGTAGAGTCTGGTGGACCAGAACCTGGTGTCGGATGTGCAGGGAGAGGCATTATTACTTCCATCGGAATGCTTGAAAACCTTGGAGCTTATACAGAGGATCTGGATTACGTATTCTATGATGTGCTTGGAGATGTCGTATGCGGAGGATTTGCAATGCCAATCAGAGAAGGAAAGGCAAAAGAGATTTATATTGTTGCGAGCGGAGAGATGATGGCATTGTATGCGGCTAATAATATCTGTAAAGGAATTGCCCGATATGCGAAGACTGGTGGTGTAAGACTTGGAGGAATTATATGTAACAGTCGAAATGTGGATAGGGAGATTGAGCTGCTTCGAGCATTTGCAGAGGAACTAGGAACACAGTTAATACATTTTGTGCCTCGTAATAATGTCGTACAGAGAGCGGAGATCAGAAAGAAGACAGTTATTGATTATGATCAGAAGAATAAACAGGCCGATGAATATAGGACACTTGCGCAGAAGATAGAAGATAATAAATTGTTCGTTATACCAAAGCCAATGACACAGGAAAGGCTGGAAGAGATTTTGTATACCTATGGACTGATGGATGATCTGGAAGATTCCTATAGTATCTGATTAACAGGAGGTGGTACTGTGAAATTTAAATTAGCATTTGCCAGCAGTGATGAAATTGTAGTAAATCAACATTTCGGGCATGCAAATAAATTTGTGATCATTGAGATAGATAAAGAAAAAAGGACGTGGGATGTGGTAGGTGTAAGACATAACAGACCGGTCTGTCAGGATGGAGAACATACGGCAGCCACGATGGAGGATACCTGTCAGCTGCTGCAGGATTGCAGGGCGGTATTTGCACTTCGGATTGGGCAGGGAGCTATGTATGCACTTGCAAAACATTACATTGAAGCAATAGAGGAACCAGGCCTTATAGAGGATATTGTACATAGAATCGTAGCATGAATCTAAAGTAAGAGAAGGGAGATATATGGCAGTTAGTTATGATGAATTAACATTTCGACACCCTTGTTTTGCCAAGGGTAAGAAAGGAACCAATGGGACAATGTCATTAAGTTAAGATGACTAGTTAAGATCTCTATATCAGAAATGGTA
>CAJMQE010000159.1 GCA_905215405.1 uncultured bacterium | reverse complement strand
TTATTGAATTTTCAAGGTGCATAGGCACTTATTCAAGTGCGAAGTTTGAGTAACTTATTCTTACCTTTCTTAATTCCAGACAACCTTCAATTCTTTTTATTCCTTTCAATTTTTCAGCCTTCTCATTAAAAAATCTTATGAACTTGTTAATCCTGCACAAATCCTAGCCGCAACAAATAAGCGTCCTTCGCGGCACTTGTACCGCTGCGACTAAGTTGAAGTGCAATCATGTCCGAGAAACTTAGTTCCTGCGGCCTCCTAAAAGATACGCCAGCCTTTCTCTCTCCATCTCCCCATACATTTTCAGTACATTCCAATCTTTATTTGTTTCAGTGAGTACAGATTTATAGGTCACTGGTAGTTTTCGTGTTCTCATTTCAAATAGCATTTTATTGAGATGCTTTTCTGTTACACCACAAAAAACAAGCATGCTCTCTTTTGGTATTGCTGGATGTTCTTTCGTTAAAGCTCCCTGCCTCTGCTGTTCATCTATAACTGCAGATTGATTTACGACTGCCGGAATCGCTGCATTTTGCGTGGTATTTTCTGCAATGCTCCCCAGTGTTCGCTTATACTCAGTTACTGCTACATACTCTGCTTTAATTCTCATATGTGAAGCAATTGTCTCTATCTCTTTTCTAACATCATCTGCCATTTGAAATAATAAGATTTTCTCCATAAGTTTCTTCTCTTTCCATATCTAGTTGTGCCACATTTTCACACACAAACAACATTTATCATCTTTTAATCGTATCTCATCTTTTATCAGTTTTATCGTCTTTAATCAGTTTTATCGTCTTTAATCATCCATTCTGATCTTTTATAGACTAATATCTTTTATCTACGATTATCTTCTATCCCCTATTACAATCCACTTTTATCTACTATTATCCGTTATTATTTTTTTCTTCTGTTATCATCTTTTATCTATTATCTTTTTATCTATTAATTTTCGTATATTTTCGCCTGATAATATCATTTACCATTTATTATATCTTCATCTACTTTCATCTATCTTCATCGTATCACATCACATGTCGTCTTTTTTCGTCTTTTATCCTCTATTATTAATCAGTTTCTTTCTGAAACTTTTCATTACCAAGTCGGATGGCCATATGTTTGGTGAAGCCGCTAAATGCCGATGGAATTGGGTATTTTTCCTCTGTTTCAGAAGGTTCAATAAATAGAAAATTATTTTGTTTGGCCTCCAATTCCTGGGGCTCTTCCAGTTCTTCGATTTTTACTGCATATCCGCTCATATGCCACTCTCGATGTGTAAAGATATGCTTTACATCATCCAGCCGCTGTATTCGGATCGGTGAAAAGCCCTGCTGTTTAACATACTCCAGTATCTCTTCCTCGCTTAAATGCTCCTCCAGATTGGGGAACTCATAAAGTCCAGCAAGCAGGCCTTTTTCTGCCCTTTTTCTTATTGCTACTTTATCGGCTGATTTTAAGATTAGAACTGTTTTGTTTTCAATGGTACGTTTCTTTTTTGGCGTTTTTTTCGGCAGTTCCATTTCAATGCCCTGCGCACTTGCCTTACAAAGTGCATGTAGCGGACATTCCTCACATTTTGCCTGTCCATTTGGTACACAGACCATTGCTCCAATTTCCATTAATGCCTGATTGTACGCACCCGCACGATCAGCAGGCATTGTCTGAAGCAGGATATTTTCCATTGCTTTTTTGACGGACTGTTTCAGGACATCTTCATAACTGGCCAATACCCTTGAGATCACTCGAAGCACATTTCCATCTACCGCTGGTACCGGAAGTCCATATGCAATAGAAGCAACAGCTCCGGCGGTATAACTTCCGATTCCAGGCAATTTTAGCAATTCTTCATAGGACGCTGGCAGTTCTCCCTGATATTCTTCCATCACTACCTGTGCTGCCTTCTTCAGATTTCTTGCTCGATTGTAATATCCGAGTCCCTCCCACAATTTTAACAGCTTCTCGTCATCCACACCAGCAAGTGCCTTTACATCTGGTAATGCATTCATAAATCTTTCATAATATGGCTTTACCGCTTCCACTCTGGTCTGTTGTAACATAATTTCTGAAATCCACACACGATACGGTGTCGGATTTTCTCTCCATGGCAAAATTCTTGCGTGTTGATCATACCACGTAAGCAACGGTGCATTGATCTTACGCAAATATTCTTCCCGCTTCTTTCTTTCCTCCACAATGTCGACTTCTGTTTTTAATTCATTTATATTTTCCTGCATTTTCTGCATCATTCCTCATTTCCAGTATTTTTAGAGCATTCCCATCTTTCTTAGTATTTAGAAATTCCTTTTTATTTATTAGTTTATTTAAGCCCGTTGCAATACAATTCTTTGCCCACGGGACCATGTAATTTTCACACTCCTGCGCTCTAAATATTCTTTGACAGATATCTCGTATTTAGCGGATATCTCATATTTTACGGATATCTTGCATATAGCAGATAACTCATATTTAGCGTATATCTATATCCCGTATTTAACGTATATCAATATATCCTATTAAATGTTAAATGTATATCTATATATCGTATTAAATGTATATCTAAATCTTAACGTATCTCATAGATCTTCACCATGCATCCCATTTGTGCACGAAGTACTTTTAGTACTTTTATTTCATAGGACACAATTTCCTCGTATGTAATTCTTTTGTGATGCTTTTAAAATTACAATCTTTTTGTTATACTTAGGAAATTATAATCATTTGCTATACTTTTGGCATAAAATTCTTTGTTATATTCTAGTAATAATCACAGCCACCGGTATAACCGGTGGTTTGCTGTGTCCCCTATAAGGGGATA
>CAJMQE010000158.1 GCA_905215405.1 uncultured bacterium | reverse complement strand
ATATTCCTTCCCCGGATCGTTCCCATCAAAGATTCTGTTTTACTTGGTTTTGGTCCTGCATAAAATTCATCGGCCCACAGTCTGACATGAATGGGCAATGCCCCTCCACATTCATGATCTGCCGTATGGATCAGCACATCAAACATGGTGGTATAAAACATGGAAATCAAAAAATTAAAAGACGGATCGTTATCTGGCATGACCAAAAACAACGCCGTCTTTTTCCCCGGAATATTCTCTGCCCCAGTTCCCAGACTTCGAATCTCCATATCATCGGCCTCTAAAATTCTTTTGATTGCAGGTGTTTCACACAGTCGCAACATAGCGTTTACCATTAAGATTACGCAACTGACTGTTTCCTGTGCTTCCATATTTCCCTTTAGTTTCCGGTAATCCCGTACCGGTGGATATTCCGGGCCATATCTTCTTGCAAGATCGTCCATTTTTTCCTGTAACCGGGTACTGTTTTCTTCCGATCCTGGCTGCATCTCTAAATTTGCCAATGCTAAAACCCGTGGCAATGTAGCGGCCTGGTACTGTTCCGGATGCTCTTTTTTCTCCCGTTCCTGCCGCAGCCACTCATAGGAAAATAAAGACATGAGATACAGACTGACGGCCTGATCCCAAAACGGCTCCCCTTTCATTGCATCCGGTGGCTTTACGGACTCCTGCAGGTTAGTAATCAACTTTACCAGTCCCACTTCATCCCGAATATACACAAAAGGATTCCATCGGTCAGACTCTTCCGGATTGATGAGGTTTAGCACCTTTACTGCGATATGCTTCTCTTTTAAATAATTTCCTGTTTTTCGCAGCAATTCCCCCTTAATATCCAACACAACATTGGTCATAGAAGCTAACAGGATATTGGGAATAACTAATGATGTGGATTTATAACTTCCCGACCCTCCCAGGATCAAAAGATTCATATTTGACAGTTTTCCATTATCTACAGCCACATTTTTGCTTAACAGTGTATTCTTCGTTTGATCTTTATTCATTAAATTTCGCTGAATCTGTTTTAAATCTGCCCACTGCTCGGAGCCATACTCCACTCCCATCTGTCGGTTCCGGTAATAATCCATCAGATAGGTAACAATCCCAATCCACACAATCAGCGCAATTCCAAGAAACGTAAATGTCAGATCATTCCACCAATTCTGCAATGGATGCAACAAGATGTAGACAAACTGATTCTGCCAATTTTCCAATGTTACCCCTTCCAGTTTTGCCAGACCACTCAGATAATACGCAGTAACCATCAGCAATACAAATAAACTGAGTAAAAGTCCCCATGGTAATTTTCGTCTCTCTACCATATCTTAGATTCCTTTCTTTGGAATGGTCGGAACCTTGGATGGAGCCTGTTTTATTACATTTTGAATCATTTCTTTTTCTGCAGTATTTTTCTGCAGGGATTCTTTCTTACCAAATTTTCTGGACACAGGTTCATACCGTTCTGCATACAACCGTTCTCCTGTACTTCTTTTTTCAGATGGAACCATACTTCCATCTGCATTTAAGATTAGCTGCTTCTCTTTTCGTTCCACAAATCCGATGTATGTTTTTCCATCATCTGTTCGAAATACCTGCTCTGTAGGTAACACCAACGTCTGCTCTCCATCTCCCCAGGTTCCTGGAATTCTGCTTGCAAACATTCCACGCCTTTCCATATCCCAGCTACTTGCCAATTGAGACTCCTGGACCAGTGTCTCATGATTGATTGTGATTTCAATAAACTCTGGATTATTATGAAACTCCTGATACTGCTCATTATTCATTGATCTGATCGATTGTTCCTGTTTCAATACCTTTTGTTCTAATTCTCCCGGTTCTTGCCCTTCATATTTGCTGACAGCTTCCTGTATTTCTTTCGAAGACGTATCCACATAGGATTCTTCATCCATAGCACCTGTTTCTCGGTACTTTCCCATATCAATAGTGTGAAAGTCTGGAATTTCTTTTCCATCTGTCAGACACTGTTCCTGATACATTCGATACCAATGCTCCACTTTTGCAAGATCCGCATTGGCCACCACAACCTGTATGTCTCCATCGCCTACATTTAAGTCTGGCAGCATAGAATAATTTACCTGCAGAACATCAAAATCATCCTTTAGCAAGTCTACATTCTGCTCAATCGGAATACTGACAATACTGGTTCTTCCACTGGTCAGGTTGTTCAGATCCCGTAACTCATGCTCTCCCCCTTTCATCGCTGCCATTAAAAACCGGTCATACCAGGCTTGAAATTTCAACTTATCTTCTCCATAAATTGCCACCTGTACAAGTCCATCTGCCTGATTCAAATCCGGCAGTTCTACATACCGAACCCCTCGCTCTTCCATTTGGATGACAAATCCGGCTTTTTCTAACTCCTTCCAACTTCCTATAGGAATGTTTACAATCTGATAATTTCCTTCGGTCAGCTTGGCAAATTCCTGAAAATTCTGAAATTCCCTTCGGTTTAATAGTCCTTCTTTATACATTCTCGCAAAGTGCTGGATCAGCAGGATTGTTCCTGCCGCTGTTAATTTAAATACCGGATCCATCATAATCCCCAGTCTGCCAACTCCCTGCAGTGCCATCAACACTTCCTGTTTTCCTCGTTCGTTCTCCATAGCTACTCCTTTTGTCGTTTCTGATAAGTTTCCAATACGGCTTGAAAAATCGCATCCCTCAGCCGTTTGGAAGGACTGTATATCACATCCTGATATCCCTTTTTCTCACTGTAATATTGGGGCATCTGGCAAAACATACCATATTTTCCTTGTTTTAACAGAATCCCTTTCACCGTAACTCCAAGGACACGGATCGTTGCCTCTCCCACAAGGTGTGGTTTCTTTCCTTGTGGAAACACCTGCAGATGCACAACTTCGATTGTGGGAAGATACAAATCTTTTGTGATTTCCATCTGGATGGCTTCCCGGACTGCCTCTGTGATCTGGTTTCGTAGTGAATCCTCCACGATTACCAAGTCCTCCCATCGTTCTCCCTGCTTTCTTCTGGGAAAACTGACAAA
>CAJMQE010000157.1 GCA_905215405.1 uncultured bacterium | reverse complement strand
TGTTCTCAACCTTCTTTCGTGGAATTCCTATATTTGAATTATACAGGAAGCTCCTCTTTCTTAAGAAAATTATTTGCTTTTCTTTTATTTCTCCCTGCAAAGTCTACTACTTTATCAATAAATGCCCTGACTTCACCCGCACCAATTGGAACTGCCGGTATGTGCAGATACGGCTGTCCATACTTTTCCTCAAGGTGTTTTGCTATATCCAGTCCCAGCCATGGAGAAATCACGAGGTTAAATGCTGCGTTCGGTATTGTCTTCCATTCTTCTACCCCTTTTGAGTCAATTCCGAACAAGATATTGACCTGAAAACCAGCACCCTCAAGTATCCGTTTTATTTCCTGCAGATCTCCCCGCCAAAAGGTATCCTGATATGGTAATTCCGTCCACACGTTGATCAGATTTGGATTCTTTTCACTTTTATTCTGTGCGTATTTATCCACATACTGATCAATGATCGCTTTTACTACAATTTCATGGCCTATGTAGTTATTGCCTTTAAAGCCGCCTGTTTCTGCATAAACAATTGGCACATTCTGTTCCTGGAATTCAGAAACAACACTTCCAACATCATCTCCTACAAGTTCTCCGATACATCCATTCAGAACAACATACAGATCGGACTCCATTATTCTAAGCGTTGCCTTTATCTGTTCTCTCAACCTTTTGATCCCACCAAAAACAACATCTTTTTCTGTTAGATTGGTACTTGGTACGACTGAACCTCCCGAATGTCCTCCACCCTGGTATCCATTGTAAAATGCTGTACTTTCATATTGTTTATCTGCACATCCCGGACCGCAGTGCGTGATCGGCAATGCGCCCGGAATCGCATTGACACTATGATATGCAGAAATACAGCACGTATATCTGACCTGACCAATTGAATTTGTCTGCCCGTTCTTATCCTTATTCTTTGCTGCCATGTCTACTCCTTTCCTTTGTGAAATATTGCTTATAGTCTTCAATCAATTCCGGCTGTTCTGCCAGAATATAAGGATTCTTCTGATCTAACCACCATTGCCTATAAGGAAGTTTAATATGCTTTTGCAGATCCTGATGAAATCTTTTTCTCTGCATGATCGCCAGAATTGTATTTCCCAGTCTGATGATGCCATCATACCCTATGGCAACATGCTCATCACCGAGCGGTGCCGCCGGAATGCCAAGCTTGGAAGCAAGTGGAGCAAGGCCGTTGTGGCGAATTAACATAAAATCCGGATGGCTCTCTTTTAAGAATGCATAGAGTTGAAACTGCTGCCTGTTGCTCACATTAAATGACTTTACATTGCCATAATTCTTGACGAGATACCCCAGCGTATCCATCTGCTCTGCACCTCCATCAAAGACAGGATCATGATGAAAAAGCATCGTACCTCCCACGATCACTCCTAATTCACGCAAAACTTCCACCAGCCCGTGTCCATATGCAGATCCTGTGGCAATATACCCCCGGACGCCCTTTAGCTTCTCTTTTAAGTCCGCAATGATGGGAGCTATTCTTTTGTGTTCCCGCTCAATGTACTGTTCTCCTAATTCCGTACGTCCTGTCACCCTGGCTATTTCCCGAATCCATGCGTCTGTACCAGCTATTCCATATGGCATTGGTGCCTTAATTTCCGGAACACCGAATTCCTGTTCAAGTGCAGCTCCCATGTACGATGATAACGTATAGCAGAAACCGACTGTACAAGCCGCCTCTGATAACTGCGCAAGTTCTTCCACCGATGCCATATCTACCACATAATTAACACGTAAATTTAGATTTGCAAGCATTGGCGTAAATACGTCGGATCCCCACAAATTAATTACATTTACAAGATCTTCCTGCTTCTTTGGATGCTTCTTTACGATCTGCCTTAAAATTCCATGCTGCGTTGCATCAAATCCCGTCGACCAGTGTTTTGAACGAAATCCTTCGCATTGAAGCGGAATTACCGGGATTTCGTATTGCTCTTCCTTCTCCTGTGCAATGCTCTCGATATCTTCCCCAATAATTCCCGTTGCACAGGATGTTCCAATAAATACAGCTTTGGGATGAAATCTTTCGACTGCATCATCGATTGTCTGTCTCAGCTTATTTGACGCACCAAAGACCATATCTTTCTCTAATAGATTGGTATTGATGATCCGTATATTCTCGGCTTTGTGATGCCGCAATGTCAGACCATTTCTATAAATATTATTGTATCCTACCTGACCTGCTCCACATCCAATTGGGGAATGCTGAATCAGTACTGCATCCCTTACATTGCCGGCCTGACATTCGACCATCTGTTCACTACAGACCGCGCCCTGCATAAATGGTCCTCTCTGTTCACACAACCGGCATCCCTTGTCCCGGCATCCGCATGCTCTTCCGCTATAATCCGACTCCTTATGCAGTTGCTTCGCATCACCATGCCATGCCACGACTGTTCCCAATCTCTGTTCTCTTGGTTCTACCTGTGTCGCTGCAAGATTTATTTTTTTCATCTTTCCATCCTTTCTCTTCTCTGTCTGCGCCATTATCCATGTGAAAATGTTTCTTTCGGCATTCTATAATTCTTATAAATCTGTCTTCCATAGTCCGTCTCACCTGGCACACCAATTGCATCCGCCCTACAATGCTGACAATGCCGAAATACATCTATATACTTTGATGCTTTCCATCTCGCCTGCTCGATCTGACCGCAGTCCGGTGCACTCTGACTTTTCAGTTCGAACTGTGGAATCAGCGGTATTATATTGTAAATGCTTGCTCCTGCCTCAGCTACTGCCTTTGCGACCTCTTCTATATGTTCTCCATTGATTTCCGGCACAAGTACCGTATTCACTTTGACAGTGATTCCAGCTTCGCTGATTGAACGTATTCCTTCCAACTGATTATGTATGAGTATTTTTGCTGCCTCGACGCCTGTATACACCGTGCCATGATAAAAAATCCTTTTATTGAGCTGTGCCTCAATTTCCGGATCTACTGCATTGACGGTAACTGTTAATGAATCAACAGATACGTCAATGATCTCCTGCGCTTTTTCCGGTAAAAGCAACCCATTTGTACTCATACATTTAAGCAAATCTGGAAATGCTTTCCCGATCAGTCGGAAAGTTTCCAATGCATATGGTGTTGCAAGCGTATCTCCTGGTCCTGCGATTCCAACGACCGTAATATCTTTACACAGTTTCAGTGCTCTCTCAACGACCGCAACTGCTTCCTCTGGTTTTATGACCGCAGATGTCACTCCAGGTCTGTCTTCGACTGAATTAATTGCTCTTTCGCAGAATCTGCAGGCAATATTACAGCCCGGGCTGACCGGAAGATGGATCCTCCCATTGGTCAATGTCATTAAGTTAATGTATTGACTCGACGACAGACATTACAAAGAGATTT
>CAJMQE010000156.1 GCA_905215405.1 uncultured bacterium | reverse complement strand
AGGTATTGAATTTTCAAGGTGCATAGCTAATATCTATGTGCGAAGTTTGAGTAAAGTATATTAATCCGGACTCGTAGACAAAGCTCTTATATAAAGATAAAAAGCACTATCTAGAGTATCAAATTACTTTGATACTAGTTTTCCTTTAAAGAGCTTTCTTTCAACCATATTGATTTTGAATTCTTTCTGATAATTCTTTATCTTATCCAGTTCATTTGCTGTAATAATTGACAGACAGATTCCCTGTTCTCCATTACGACCGCATCGACCGGCGCGGTGCAGATATTCTTTTGAATCTTCTGGTAAGCTTACATTAAATACAGCCTGAATGCCGTCAAACTGCAATCCGCGGGCTGCAATATCTGTGGCGAGAAGATACTTTAATTTTCCTGTTTTAAAATTATGAATTGTATTCTTACGATCTTCTTTGGAATCTTTGCTATAAAGTGCTGCAATACTATAATGATGATACTGCAGCTTTTGAAGGGTTTCTTCCAGATCGAACTTTGTATTGATAAATATAGCAGCCTTTTTCGGGTCAACAGCTGATACGAGCTTACGTAATGTCTCTATTCTCTCATTTCTTCCAACAACGATATAATAATGCTTTATTGTAGAAGGTATCTTATTCTTTTGAGCACAATTTACAATAGCTGGTTTCATGCAAATAGCTTTTGATAAATCAATCGCTTTTTTATCCATACTAGCGGAAAACATAACTACCTGGGTATATTTCATGACTGATTTTCTAATTGCCTTCACAGTCTCTAAATTGGTCTTGTCCAGCATCTTATCTGCTTCATCTATAATAATAGTTTTTACTGTATGTGCAGGAAGCTTTTTCATTTTGATCAATTGCAAAATCCGACCTGAAGTTCCAACTACGATATCTGGTTTTGCCTTCAAGGCATCAATCTGTCTATGAATATTCGAGCTACCAATTGCATTTGTAACTGATAGTTTTCGATCTTCTGTGATTGCAGATAAAGCTTCAATCTGCTTCTGAATCTGAATTACAAGTTCCTGTGTCGGTGCTAGAATTATAACTTTTACGCTCTTTTCCTCACTTGGTCCGTATTTATCATACAATGGAAGCAGGTACGCAAGTGTTTTTCCTGAACCTGTCTCTGAAGTGGCAATCAGATCTTTTCCTTCACTGATAGGCTTAAATGCTTCTTCCTGGATCTTTGTAGGTGCTTTAAATTTGGTCTTTTTAAGCGCTTCACAATATTCCTTTGATATTCCGATTTCGTTAAATGTCATTTATTAAATTAATACGGTTTTACCAGTAGATTGCATACTGAATGGTTCTGCCTTCTGGCACCGTATTACCTCCATATAAGAATTTTGTCTTCTAGACAATAGATAAATCTATTCTAACAAAATACAAGTATTTTGTCCATGAAAACAAAAGAAAAACGAGGAATAATATACTTATTCTCCTCGCTTTTATCTTATTATGTACCTTTATCTTATTTCGTATAGTAAACAATTAACTTCTGACCCTGGCAGATGTTGTCACCTGATAAATTATTAATTCTCTTGAGTTCTTTTACATAATCACGAATTTCATTTGTATTGGATGGATTGCTTGTATAGGATGCAGCAATATCCCAAAGAGTATCTCCTCCATTAATTTCTATACTTGTATAATATGTATTCTTGCCTGTCATACTATTACTTTGAGAATTTGCAT
This sequence comes from uncultured bacterium, assembly GCA_905215405.1. Classification (GTDB taxonomy): domain Bacteria; phylum Bacillota; class Clostridia; order Lachnospirales; family Lachnospiraceae; genus CAJMQE01. The sequence goes on along the minus strand of CAJMQE010000156.1, from coordinate 1,759 downwards.
TTACTTTACTAATGAATAACATAATACTGAAAAAAAGAACACAAATCATAATAGCTGTGACATATAAAAATCGATTCTGCTTTGAAAAAAGAAGTCCTGCTTTTTCCTGTATAGAAGTCCTATTGGTTCTTCTGGTATTATTTTTTAATAGTGTATCTCTCTGTGATCTGTTCTGATAATCGTTAAAGCTGATACAACCTGTATTCTGCATAATAATTGCCCTCCTGAGTAATTCTCATATTATAATTGTATTTTATTCTTATGAGCAAACAAATGTTTGCGAACATCTGTTCTTTATATGCGTATTATATAGCACGAACATTTGTTTGTCAATATAAAATCGAACATTTATTCGAACTAATTGCGAACATATATTCTGTTTATAATATAAAAGCTGTTTATGGAGACTTTAAAGGGAATCAGAACAAATATTCCGAACATCTTTTCAGAATATTTGTTTGCATTTAACTGGTGTTTATGGTAAAATATCCTTAATACTTAATTTAAATAATGTCGCGTGAATACTGCGTTTACAGATATTCCATTGTTATTTAAAAATGACTACTGGAGGTAATACCATGGCTTACGGAAGAATCAGTGCCAAACAATCAGAAATATTAGAATATATAAAAAGTCAGATCCTGAATAAGGGATATCCACCATCAGTCAGGGACATATGTGAAGCGGTGAATCTGAAATCCACTTCTTCTGTCCATGCACATCTGGAATCTCTTGAAAAGAACGGATATATCAGACGAGATCCTACTAAACCACGTGCTATTGAAATTATTGATGATAATTTTAATCTTGTCAGACGCGAGGTTATTAATGTTCCACTCGTTGGTCAGGTAGCTGCAGGAGAACCACTTCTTGCTGTGGAGAATATCAACGGATATTTTCCAATTCCAGCTGAATTTATGCCGAATGAAGAGACATTTATGCTGAAGGTCAAAGGCGAAAGTATGACAAATGTGGGTATTTTCGATGGAGATCAGATTATTGTTAAGAAACAGAACACTGCAGAAAATGGGGAAATTGTGGTTGCTTTGGTTGAGGATTCAGCCACAGTAAAGCGTTTCTTTAAAGAAAATGGTCATTATAGACTGCAGCCTGAAAATGATTTTATGGATCCAATTATAGTTGATTCCGTTGAAATAATAGGTAAAGTGATCGGTCTGATCCGCCTTGGTATTGAATAATTAATGGATTTACATAAAAAAGCACTGATACTTGATATACGATCTGCCACAAAGGCAGTTGTTATCAGCTATCAGTGCTTTTTTCATATTATGGATGTCAATGCTCTCACACAAAAGTCCATAGTTTATTTATTTGAGATCTGAAAGCTCAACTGTTTTACAATCTCTCCAGATTCTTTCAAGATCATAGAATAATCTGTCTTCTTTTGAGAATACATGAATAATGATATCATTGTAGTCAAGAAGTACCCAGGAACCTGTACGATATCCTTCGATTTTATCTGTTTCATATCCTACTTTAAAAAGCGCTTCCTGTACATTATCGACCAGAGCCTGTACCTGATTCTGATTTGTACCATTTGCAATGATGAAATAGTCAGCAATTACAGATACATCACTAATATCAATGATTCTGATATCCTCTGCTTTTTTATCATCTAATGCCTGAAATGCGATTTTAACCATTTCCTTTGAAACTGCAAGATTATTGTTTGCCATATTAATTCTTGTATGATGTTTTCAGAAGCAAAACACCATAACTTCCTTTCTTTTTAATATCG
>CAJMQE010000155.1 GCA_905215405.1 uncultured bacterium | reverse complement strand
GGAAACACTTTCCTGCCTGTTAACGGCATCCTGCTTTCCACGGAAAATAAAAGGAGATGAGAAAACAAATAGATAAACTTCATAGAAAAGTGACTTTCCAATCATTCTTAAGTGGACGACCGGCAAATGATTATATATTTCAGGACGCTTCATATGAAGAGCAGATAAAAAGAGCGGCAGAGCTTCTTAGAGAGGCAGATTACATTTTAATAGGTGCCGGAGCAGGGCTTTCCACGGCAGCAGGGTTAACCATGGGTGGAGAGAGATGGAGTCAGAACTTTCAGGATTTTGAAGAAAAGTACGGCGGTCCCTATATGAAAGATATGTATAGTGCTGGCTTCTATCCATTTCCTTCTCAGGAGGCAAAATGGGGATACTGGTCGAAAAGCAGTATGCTGAACCGGATACTTCCTGGTGCATTGCCCTTATATCAGAGTATTCGACAACTGGTGCAGGATAAGTCGTATTTTGTACTTACGACAAATGTGGACCACCAATTCTATCTGGCAGGATTTGATACTGAAAAAATCTTTGCCACCCAAGGAGATTACGGTTTGATCCAGTGTCAGAAGGGATGCCACAAGAAAACATATGATGCCATCGATCTGTTCAGACAGATGGATCAGGCAAGAGTAGACTGTGAGGTACCATCCTATATGATTCCCAAATGTCCGGTATGCAAAGGTCCAATGGAAATGAATCTGAGGAGCGATCAATACTTTGTAGAAGATGAAAAATGGCATCAGGCAGAGGAAAGATTTTCAGATTTCTTGACATTGTGTGCGGACAGAAAGACAGTTCTGCTGGAACTGGGGTGTGGCTTCAATACACCGACGATTATTCGTTTTCCTTTTGAAAAACTGATGAGAGAACATGGAAATCTAACCATGATTCGAATGAATCTTGAGGAGGCAGTGGTACCTGAAAGCTTTGGGAACAGGGCGATCGGTATGAATGCAGATCTGGACAGGAGTATCAGCGATCTGAGGAGAGAAATGGAGGGCTATAATGGCAGATCAGTATAAAAATCAGGAAGAAAGACTGAACTATCTTTTAGATGCATTTAAAGAGGATTCGGTACAGTATAAAGAGTTAGAAAATCCGGATACTTACGGGGAGAAGAGAAGAATGCTTCGTTCTCTGATGAATATTCGGATGCCACGTCCTATGGAGCAATCCGTGATCAGAATACAGGATGATTTTCTGGAAGCAGAAGCAATGGAAAAAGGAGTTGTGGAATTAGATGAAATTCCGACAATAGCCGGACAGTACAATAGCACTTACCGTTTTGCGGACAAGCTATCTGTATGGCAGGGAGATATTACAACACTGCGGGTCGGTGCGATTGTGAATGCAGCCAACTCGCAGATGCTTGGGTGCTTTGTTCCATGTCATCGATGTATTGACAATGCAATTCATTCAGCAGCTGGCATTGAGTTGAGACAGGCCTGCAATGAAGAAATGAATCTGCGTAAGAACAGTTTTGGAGCAGATTATGAGGAACCGACAGGGCAGGCAATGCTGACCCGGGGGTATAATCTACCGGCAGAATATGTGATTCATACAGTAGGGCCAATTGTGGGTGCCGGACTTACCGATAGTCTGCGACAGGATCTTTATAACTGTTATAGCAGTGTAATGAAATGCTGTGTCGATCATCATATCCGTTCGGTCGCATTTTGCTGTATAAGTACAGGAGAATTCCGTTTTCCAAATGAGGATGCTGCGCAGATAGCGGTTCAGACAGTGACCGGTATATTAGAGGAACACCAAAATGAATTTGACCGTGTGATCTTTAATGTATTTAAGGATGAAGATAAAAGGTATTACGAAAAAGAAATAGCAAAGCTCAGATAATGATAGAAAAAAGCAGAATCGGAACGCTCTCTGATTCTGTTTTTTTTCGTATAAGATATACTAATGAATCACAGCGGAAAATAGAATTGATTCAGCTCATAGATTTTTTATAATAGAAGTGGAAGATCATAGAATTAAATTCATAGATCGGAAAGATCCTATGACCGAAAGCTTAAAAATAAATGTGAATGGAATCTGAAAGGAGTTAAAATATGAAAAAGAAAGATGTAATGATCGTGACTGGAGCTGGTCAGATCAGTATGGCTATCGCAAGACGCATCGGATATGGAAAAAAGATCGTAATGGGAGACAAAAATATAGATAATGCCAAAGCGATTGCGGCAATTATGAACAATGCGGGATATGATGTGGTAACGCAGGAAATGGATCTGGCGTCCAGAGATTCTATCAGGCGGTTAATTGCAACTGCGCAATCATTTGGAGATATTACAATGCTTGTAAATGGTGCTGGTGTTTCACCTAGCCAAGCACCTATAGAAGCAATATTAAAAGTAGATTTATATGGGACAGCAGTTTTATTAGAAGAAGTTGGAAAGGTCATTGCCGAAGGTGGTGCAGGAGTAACGATTTCCAGTCAGTCTGGTTGGAGAATGCCTCAGCTTTCCGCACAAGAAGACCTAGCGCTTGCAACGACACCTACGGAAGAATTGTTAAGTCTTGAAATTCTGCAGCGTGAAAATATAAAAGATACCTTGCATGCGTACCAGATGGCAAAACGGTGCAACGAAAAACGGGTCATGGCACAGTCGGTAGAATGGGGAAAACGCGGTGCAAGATTAAATGATATTGCACCAGGAATTATAGTGACACCACTTGCCATTGATGAATTCAATGGACCTCGTGGAGATTTTTATAAAAACATGTTTGCAAAGTGTCCGGCTGGCAGACCGGGAACCGCAGATGAAGTAGCAAATGTTGCAGAACTTCTGATGAGTGACAAAGGCGCTTTTATCACAGGTTCCACATTTCTAATTGATGGAGGGGCTACTTCCTCTTACTATTACGGACCATTGAAACCAGAAGCATAAAGATAGTGCAGGATCTGCCAGATTAGATGGAGACGCAAGAAAAAATAGCATTTGACAAACATAAATTCCTTGTTATGATAGATATATATACAGGTACGGGTATATATAACCGGATTGGAGGAATTATGAAACAGTGTATGGATTCAGATAATCTGCATCGTAGATTGAAAAAAATCATTGGACAGGTTCAGGCGATTGATAAAATGGTTGACGAGGATGTTCCATGTGAAGATGTCTTATCACAGATCAATGCAGCAAAGTCCGCTCTTCATAAGGCTGGACAGGTGGTCCTGGAAGGACATATCAAACATTGTGTACGTGATGGAATCGAACATGGTGACGCAGATAAAACAATAGAGAGTTTTACAAAGGCAGTTGAAAGATTTGCCAATATGTCTTAAAAGTAGGTTGCCAGGAAAAAATCAGACAAACAATGATGCAAAATATGAAAAACTAAATAGGAATGAGATAGCTGGTATCAAATAGGATACCGGCTATTTTTTTATTATGGGCTTTAGCCTGTTGAGTTCATCGGAGTTTCTCCCAACGGAG
>CAJMQE010000154.1 GCA_905215405.1 uncultured bacterium | reverse complement strand
TTTTCTTTCCAGTGATAGCACTGTAGGCTTCTTTGATACCATTTTTCACTGCCCATTTGATAACGAAATACAGTGCGATCAAAATAACAATTGCAGTTCCTCCACTTATGCCTAATTTATTCCACATAATCATTAACTCCTCCGATTTCGTGATTTTCAATTTATTTTCAATTTTACAGGCTGGGATTTATCATTGATTGACACTCCCCACAGCTAAAGCAGGGGGATTCCTGTTTCTTCCACCATTGCATTGGCAAATACCTTACGGTACTGCAATGTCTTACACGGTGTCCACAGGCTATCTTTATACTGTTCCCGCATGCCCTGCGGTACAGTTTTCTTATCTTTATGCCGACTGCAGCTGCAGTCCTTTTTTCAAAATATTGATGCCTGCATTCGTATCCCGGTCATGAACTGCATGACACCCGGGGCACTCCCAGATACGAATGCGCAGATTTTTCACCAGCGGATTCCGATAGCCACAGGAACTGCAGGTCTGGCTGCTCGGATACATCGTTGGTACTTTGCGGATTTCATTTCCATACCACACAGCTTTATATTCCAGCATCTCGAAAAACTTTGCCCACGAAACACTGGCTATCGACTTTGCCAGTTTATGGTTCCGGATCATTCCCTTTACATGCAGGTCTTCGATGCAGATGGTTTGGTTTTCACACACCAGCATCGTTGACTGTTTCTGCAGGAAATCATTTCTTTGATTCGTTACTTTTTCATGTACTTTGGCAACTCGAATTCGCTGCTTATCCCGGTTATGGGATCCTTTCTCTCTTCGGGAAAGTCTGCGCTGTTCCCTTACAAGTTTTCGCATCGAGCGTTCCAGATATTTGGGATTCGCTGCTGTATTTCCGTTGCTGTCAGAATAGAACGTTTTGATTCCAACATCAATTCCAATCGTTCCACCCTGATTAGGTCGCGGTTCCGGTTCAAATTCAACATTCAGAACCGCAAAATATTTTCCGGATGGCGTATGCTCAATGGTTACGTGATGAATGTTTCCCACTTCCATTGACTGACGCACTTTCACATATCCGAGCTTCGGAAGTTTGATATATCTTCCCACGATACGAATGTTGTCTTTTTGATTTACCGTTCTGTACGACTGAAAATGGTTATGTTTGCTTTTGAAAGTTGGATGGGACGCCCTTTTTTGAAAAAAGTTTACAAATCCCCGGTCAAGATCCCGCAATGACTGCTGTAATGCGATGGAATCGACTTCTTTCAGAAAAGCAAACTCTTCCTGCTTTTTCAGTTCCGTCAGCATGGCAGAAGTCTGGCCATAGCCGATTTTTTTCCCTTTTTCATAGCCTTCCTTACGCATGGCAAGTCCCCGGTTATAGATGAACCTGCAGCATCCCAGCGTCTGGTGGATGAAGGCTTTCTGTCCTTTATTCGGGTAGATTCTGAATTTGATCCCTTTTTGCATTATCCCATCTTATCCTTTTGTCTCTGCGATGTTTTCTGGTTTTCGATATACTGTTTTACTGCTTCCAGCGGGGCACCGCCAACGGTAGATACAAAATAGCTGTTTGTCCAGAGCGTCGGCATTTTCGTTTTGAGATAGGGAAATTCCTGTCTTAAAATTCTGGAAGTATAGCCTTTGAAAGATTTTACGGCTTTGTGAATACCAAACTGAGGGTCTACTTCCAGCAGCATATGAACATGATCCAGCATGATTTCCATTTCCAGAATCTCTACAGAAAGATTTGCAGCATACTCTGTGAGCAGTTCCTTCAACCTGGTATCTACACCATTGGTTAATACTTTTCGTCTATATTTAGGACACCATACTACATGGTATTTGCACGAATAGACGACATTGTTGTTTGATTTATATGTTGTATTCATGTTTGTATTATACTATATTTTTCCATTTAATACAACCGCTATTTTGTCCATCTCAATTACTTGCGTAAATTCGATGGACGCGTCTTATATCCCCATAGCTAAAGCAAGAGGTTTTACGACGCATTGGATAAACCACATCCATACTCCAACTACTATAAGCAATATACCCGATATTCTTCCTGCAAATTTCGACTTTTTATATCCTAGAAAATTTATTGTTTCGGGAGTTGTAAATGGCAATAAAACAACATCCATACCCATTACTATAATTCCAATTCCTATTATGAAGACATTATTGTTAGAAATAATGCCATAAAACATAACTAAGAAACCCAAAATAATGCCTAATATAAAATACTTGATTTTATGGCTGTCTTTATCCACCATCTTTTCATAACAATTTTCACATTTACTGTTACAAAATTCAAAATTGCCATTTAGTTTTTTTACCACAATATTTGCATTTTTTCATACTGTTTCCTCGGTAATCCACAAAAATTCATTCAACAGCTCACGATTTTCTCAATTCTCCAAACTTGAATTTCTGGATGAGTATAATATGCGGAAAATAAACTTAACTCCATCTTAAATATAGTGCTGAGTTTCACTGCCACTCTTTAACACCATTTTCGCCACACCAAGCAATGCTGCAAACAAAACACCTGCAACCGGCCATACAATCCATGTAATATCCCAGCTCATCGTCCAGAAGCTCCATGCAAGGTAAATCGCTGTAGTCAAGCACCAATATACACCAGAAAACGTGTCAGTCTTTTTCTTAAACAGTTTTTCTTCTTTTGTATATTCCCCTTCCTGAAGAAGGGTATCGTAACTGCTTTTTACCATCCCAACACGAACCAACAGATTCACTCCTATTGCAAGTATGAATAGCAGTAATCCAACGGAAAGACCACAGTAATAGTCGGACGCTTCCATAGATTCGGCAATAATTGTCGGAATCACTGCCAGTATACAAAGCACTACCCCAACAGCCGTTCCTCTGATAAAAATTGGTTCATAGGAATCTTTTTTTTCTCGTACCATTCCAGATACACCATACTCTGTTTCAAAGCATTCTTTTTCAAAATGTTCCATATGTGATTCACTCATTCCATATGTAATAAACAAAAAGACGGCTGCCGCAACCATTCCAAGCAAAAAAACACATCCAAATACTGTTGCCAGAGATTCCGAAACATGAAATACGCTATCTTCTGCCATTGTCACAAGAACAATCAATAATATTGGACTTAAGATACACATACTTGTTGCGTTTGCCACTACTTTGGATCCATTTCTTTTCATGTCAAGAAATTCATTTGCATTCTCCATAGTTACTTTTTTCAACGGTTCTGCATAGCTTTCAGTACTTTCGTGATAGGTGATATTTTCTGCTTTCATTTCATCTTTTAATAGGTAATCTGTACTAACACCAAAAAGCTCCGACATCTGTAAAATTCTTTGCAAATCTGGAACAGCTCCTGCACTTTCCCACTTAGATACTGCCTGTCTGGATACGCCCAACTGATTGGCTAGTTCTTCCTGTGACCATCCATTCTTTTTTCTTTCCTCTGTAATCTTATCAGCTAAAATCATTTTTTCCTCCTTTTGCAGATTTTATGAGCTAAATATAACAGTTTTGCTGTTTGCATTCCACCATTTCAGGCTGTAAATCTGTCAACCAGCAGTTGCAAATCACAAAAGGACTCTATGAATCCCGATTTTCCAGCAATACAAGCAGGAAATTATTTATCATCTGTATTGTTTTCCTTTTTCTTATGAGTCGAACCCAAGCAAAGAAA
>CAJMQE010000153.1 GCA_905215405.1 uncultured bacterium | reverse complement strand
CGGCAGTACATGTCTTAAAATAAAAAGACGTATTTTAAGGCGAATGACATCTTTTGGACGCACAAAAGTCAAAAAAACGTCCAAGAGTATCCAAGTATATAGAATCCGGGAAAACCCATTTTCCAAGGGTTTGCAGGGATATACTAGAGTTAGCTTAGCAATCAAAAAAATTCCCAACAATGAAGAGTGGTAGCGGCTCAGATAAGAAGTCATCAACAGTAGCATCATCTAATGTAGCAGAAACAACAGTCGCTCCAGTTGAAGAAAAGATTGATTTCTCTAATGTTAAGATAGAACCATTATTTGATGAAATGGTTGATTTTGATACATTCAGCAAATCAGACTTCCGTGCCGTTAAGGTAAAGGAATGTGTAACTGTACCTAAGAGCAAGAAGTTATTACAGTTCACACTTGATGATGGAACAGGAACAGACAGAACAATCCTCTCTGGCATTCATATGTTTTATGAACCAGAAGATCTTGTTGGAAAGACTTTAATTGCAATCACAAATCTTCCACCAAGAGCTATGATGGGAATTGAATCTTGTGGTATGTTACTCTTAGCAGTAAACAACCTTAAGGATTCAGAGGATGAAGAACTTCGTCTTCTTATGGTTGATAACCATATCCCAGCAGGAGCAAAACTGTACTAGTCTGCACAGATATATAGGTTAAAATGTAAGGATTTGAGGGATTGGATGACAAGACTTATCCCGGTCTTTCTAAACTTACTAAAAATAATTAAGAATGCACAAAAATGGAACTTCTAATATTTAGAGGTTCTATTTTTTTATATATTTACCTAGACTATATGAGCTAGATCGTTTTAGGGTTATCATCTCACAGGAGTTTTGATACGTTTAAAGAGTGTATAGGGCTATTTACAGAGTGACAGTAGATGCACACACGTAGTGTGTGGGTAAGATGTTTTAATGATTGGCCTGCTTGTGTCAGTTGAACTATTATCATATTTAATAGGATAATATAGAAGTACTCTCAAAATCAGGCCATGCTGACTTGCGATTATATTGAAAGTATTGGAAATTGAGAATATACTAGACATAATTAGCTTACGATCTGATTTAGTAATAATTTATCCATGGATTGCTTCTGGGCAGAAGTTATTTCTGGAAATCTTGTGTTAAAAGAGCATGAAGATGCAAAGTGGCTGAATAAAAGTGAGTTAAGAACGGTAGAATGGTTGCCAGCGGATATTACATTGATCGATAAAATTGAATCGAAAATGTAATTAACTACGCTCTAGAATAATTGTTATACATGATAATATGGAAATATAAGTAGTATATCCATATCCTGTATAGTTAGTATTTTGCATAGTTATATAAAAGCAGTGCAAAAGCGCAAGCAATACAAGCGATATGTGTAGTACACAAGTAATACGACAATACAGACAAAGCAAAAGAGAATCGATAAAAGCAAGTAAATTGATAGAACGGGGCAGAAATGGGACTTTTAGATGTAATTAATATCTCACATTCATTTGGAGATAATGTCTTATACAATCATGCATCCTTTGAATTGTTTAAAGGTGAACACATGGGAATTGTAGGGCAAAATGGTGCCGGGAAAACGACACTGATCAACACAATCATAGGAAAGAATATTCCCGATGATGGAGAAATTCGATGGCAGAATGGTGTAACATATGGGTATTTGGATCAGTATGCAAAGAGTAATCAGACAGTAACGGTTTTTGATTTCTTAAAAACAGCATTTACGCCGCTTTATGAGGCTGAAAAGAGATTAAATAAATTATATGAACAGATGGCAGTCGAGTATACAGCATCAGTCGGAGAAAAGGCTTCTAAACTGCAGGCAGTGCTAGAAAATGATGGCTTTTATGAGATTGACAGTACAATCTTAAAAGTTGCAAATGGTCTTGGAATTACAGCATTTGGTATGGATCATTTACTAGGTAAGCTCAGCGGTGGACAGAGAGCGAAAGTAATATTGGCGAAACTTCTATTAGAAAAACCAGATGTTTTATTATTGGATGAACCAACGAACTTTCTTGATAAGGAACATATAGAGTGGCTCAGTGAATACCTTATTAATTTTCAGGGAGCGTTTATCGTAATTTCACATGATTTTGATTTTCTGGCTAAAATAACAAATTGCATATGTGATATAGAGTTTGGAACAATAACGAAGTACAATAGTAATTTTTCCAAGTTTCTCAAATTAAAGGAAATTAATAAGGAGAACTATATCAGAGAGTATCAGTCACAGCAGAAGCAAATTGAAAAGACAGAAGACTATATCGCAAGAAATAAAGCAAGGGCTTCAACAGCTAAAATGGCAAGAGGAAGACAAAAACAGTTGGACAGACTGGAACGAATTGCACCACCAAAGTCATTGCCAAAGCCAGATTTTCGATTTCACTCGATTCCGATTGGGGCACAGAGAGCGCTGGAAGTCCAGCATCTCGAGGTCGGATATACAGGTGCAATACTTCCAGAACTAAATCTGAAACTTGCAGCAGGAAGAAAAATTACAATCACTGGATTTAATGGAATAGGTAAATCAACATTTCTAAAAACATTGATCGGTCAAATCCCAGCTATCTCTGGTTCCTTTTATTTTGCAGATTACATTAAAATAGCATATTATGAACAGGAGTTAAAATGGGACAATCCAAAGGCGACACCATTGCAAATTGTATCGGAACGATTCTATAATATGTCGGAACGGCAGGTAAGGAGCAGTCTGGCACAGTGCGGAATAGAAGCCAAGAATGTAACGCAGGCAATTGACTCTTTAAGTGGTGGAGAGCAGTCAAGAGTTAAATTATGCATTTTACTGAATCAGAAAGCTAATCTACTTATACTAGATGAACCAACGAATCATTTGGATGTTGATGCAAAAAATGTACTCAAAAGGGAACTAATAGCATGGCAGGGCAATATAATTCTGGTGTCGCATGAAGAATCATTTTATAAAGACTGGACAGATCAGATAGTACATATAGGTGAATAGGGCTAAAGTTCATTACTAATTATAAGAAATGTGCGAGTGAATGCATCTTATAATAAGTAGTGAATCTAGCTAGTAGTGAATTTGGCTAGAAGTGGATTGAACTAGTAGCGAATCGGATTAGCAGTGGATTTAGTTAGTAGTGAATTAAATTAGTAGTCAATCTAAAATTAGTATTGATTCATATTTTGTCTCAGTTGGTAAACAATCTCTGAACCAGTTGGTTCAGATTTACATATAACAATATTCTTGTTTACAGGATGATAAATGAAACAATAAGAGAGTGGACAACAGACAAGGTATCCAATAAGAGATGACAGCAATTAATAAAGCTAGCCATTGGTAATGGAATAGTAAGACTGCTAATAGCAATGGAAAGTTTACATATAGTGAATGCAGGTACGTCTAAAGCAATATTTTTATAGTAGGTTCATTTAAAGTAAAATATTTTATTAAGTAGATAGTTTCTTTTATAGCAGAAGCAAGACAATTAAAAGCAAATTGAAAGACTAAATAAAATATATCAAAGCAAATATAAAATAGTAAGAGATAAATATAAAGATATATATCACATGCAAGGCGATTGCAAGACAAAGACAGATAAATGAAAGACAAATGAAAGATAAATGCATGATACGTATAAGATAAATAGAAGATAGAGATAAGAATATTATAAAATAGATGTAAAGAGAATGAAGGAAATATAACGAAAACAGCAGAAAAAAGATAAGAAAATACTAAAAGTTAAAAGTCCGCAAACACGCATAAATAGTGGACTTGCAACAATTTCAGACATAAAGTGAGAAAAAAAGTAAAAATATTTCGAAAAAAGTGTTGACACTTACGCATAATAATGATAGTATATACAAGTCGCCGCGAGACAACAGCGACACAGACAAGAACCGAAAGGTGCATAGATA
>CAJMQE010000152.1 GCA_905215405.1 uncultured bacterium | reverse complement strand
TAATATCGCAAACGATACTAACTTCTCTTTGAATCCTTAACTTAACACCATTGCGGCTAAAGTATGGCGACTTTTTCCGCTGGTGTTACACTATGAATATTTTTATGAATTTTTTTATGAATATTTACCTAACTGGGTTCCGACTGTTCACATCAGATTCCAGAATTGTTAACAAGTTTCTCTAATAATGACCTATAACTGCCGGTCTATGACCAGCACCTTTTTATAAATTACCATTAGCTGCAGACTTGGCATTCACCTTACCTGTGTTAGATTTTGTAGCAAATAATTTTGAAAGACAGCTAAATGCTACCATGACACCCAGTACCATCAGAAGAACTGCAACGATCAACTGTAATCCATCAACAAGGAATGTTGCTTTTCCATTGACTACATTGCCGACCAGAGCGATTGTTTTCTGAACCAGTGCTGTAAATGTTACTGCGAGCATTGCAAACATTGGTACATAAAGTGTCCATCCTGTACGACCAGTTGTCTTTAAGAATACTGCAAGTGCGATCAAAACAAGCGCTGCAAGAAGCTGGTTTGCTGATCCAAATAAAGGCCATACGTTGTTGTATCCACCTAATGTCAGCAGATATCCAAAGAATAAAGTAACAACAGTAGCAAAATATTTATTCGTCAGAACTCTCTGTACTGGGGACATTGTTGCAGGATCTGTAGAATCTCCAAGGAATAATTCCTGGAAAGACATACGTCCGATACGTGCAACAGAATCCAGTGATGTAAGAGCAAGTGCTGATACGCACATTGTCATAAATACTGTTGCGAGTTGATTTGGTACACCAAGCATTTCAAGGAATCCTGCAACACCTGATGAGAAGATTGCAAATGGTGTTCCTGCTGGTTTTGTCCCATCTACTGCTACAGCACCAACAACAACTAATGCTACGATTCCAAGTAATGATTCAACGACCATTGCACCATAGCCGATCATTGGCATATGCTTTTCATTGCTGACCGTCTTTGATGATGTACCTGATGATACCAGGCTGTGGAAACCTGAAACAGCACCACATGCGATGGTTACGAATAATGTTGGGAACATTCCGTTTCCACCAACGTTGAATCCATTAAATGCATTCAGCTTCATAGCTGGATGTGCAACGACAACACCGATTACGGCGCCACCGATCATACCAAGAAGCATAAATGTTGTCATGTAATCTCTTGGCTGCATCAGTAACCACATTGGTAATACAGATGCAAGGAAAAGATATGCCATGATGATGTAGATCCACTGTGTCTTTGTTGCATAGATTGGTAATTTCATACCAACAACGAACATTACGACCAGAAGACCGATTGCAACGACTGCCTTTACAACTTCATTCATCTTACCGACTTTCTTCTGGATCAGACCGAAGATAACCGCTACAAGAATGAATAACATTGAAATGGAAGCTGCTGCGGAATCTGCGTAAGCCGTTTCCGCTGTCTGGCTTGCCACGCCTTTTCCAACAAATGTTCCGGCAACCATATCTGTAAATGCTGCAATAACAAGAAGAGTAAATAACCAGCAGAATAACATAAATAACTTTCTGCCTGTCTTTCCTATGTACTTCTCAATGATCATACCCATTGATTTACCTTCATTTTTTACGGAAGCATAAAGAGCTCCGAAATCCTGAACGGCGCCAAAGAAAAGGCCACCAACGATCAACCATAATAATACAGGGACCCATCCGAATACACATGCGAGGATAGGACCTGTTACAGGGCCTGCTCCTGCGATGGATGAGAACTGATGTGAGAATACTGTAAATTTGGAAGATGGTACATAATCTTCTCCGTCTTCATGTGTAAATGCGGGTGTCTTTGCCTTTGCATCAAGACCCCAACTGTTGGCCAGCCATCTGCCGTATAACATATAGCCTGCGCCTAATACAACGATACCAATTAAAACTATAACTAATCCGTTCATGCTACTTCACCTTTCTGTTCAAACATAATGTTAATCATGCATTTTTTTCAGAAAACCCATCAGCTAAGAACCTCGCTGGCAGTTAGAATAAATCGGTATAAAACATCAGTGGCTGCGCACACGCAAAAAGTAATCAAAAGCCGGACCAGGCTTCTTCTCATTCTGAGAATAAAAAAAGCTTTCGTCTTTCACAGTAATAATGTACTGTCAAAGACGAAAGCTGTTATACTTCCGCGATACCACTTTGATTGTCATTTAAAATGACCTCTCTGCCTTATCAAATAAATAAGCTTCCATGTAACGGTAGAACCCCGGTGTCACTTACTAGCATCATATCACTGATACGTTCGGCTCACTGCTTGCAGGTGATATTACTTATCGTTCCATATCGTCTTCCACCTAACGACGACTCTCTGTGATGTCACTTTCCTAAGCAATTTTATCCTGTTCATTGCATTTGAATTTTCTGTTTGATACGATTTTAGGACTTTAAAGTTATATTGTCAAGAGTTAATTTTATAAAAATTTGATTTTTTTTATTTTATTTTCAGTATTCGCTTTAACTAAAGAGAGTGTCCATCCGCAACTTTCCTATGTTTTGTCGCATCTGACACTCTCTGAAAATACAATATAAATTTTTATAAAAACTTTAGGTATTAAAATTCAACTGTTCTACCTTCTTTGATCCACTGACGGTATTCTGCTGTTGCAGCAAACAGAACATCCCCTGACGAATTGATTGCTGTTTCAAATGAATCCTGAAGTACACCAATAATAAATCCAACACCAACGACCTGCATTGCCACATCATTGGAAATACCAAAGAGGGAACATGCAAGCGGAATCAACAGAAGTGAACCACCGGCGACACCTGATGCACCACAAGCTGCTACTGTTGAAAGCACACTCAAAACAATCGCAGTCGGAATATCAACAGAAATTCCCAGCGTATGTGCTGCCGCAAGGGTCATAACTGTAATTGTGATAGCGGCGCCGTTCATATTAATTGTTGCGCCAAGCGGAATTGACACTGAATACACGTCTTTATCCAAGCCCAGCTTTTCACACAGCGTCATATTGATTGGAATATTAGCAGCTGAACTTCTGGTAAAGAACGCCGTCAAGCCACTTTCTTTTAAGCATCTGAGCACCAATGAATATGGATTTTTACGTAATGCAATTGCTACGATCATTGGATTTGTAACCAATGCAATTGTAAACATACATCCTACCAAAAGGATGAGGAGTTTTCCATAATTCGTAAAAATATTCAACCCCTGTGATGCAACTGCATCGAATACAAGTCCCAGAATACCAAATGGAGCCAGACTGATGATCCAGCGAACTCCCTGAGATACTGCATCCGATAGGTCCCCAAGAACTGTCTTTGTATGATCTGATGCTTTTCTTAATGCAATTCCAAGTAGTATTGCCCACGCAAGAATTCCGATATAATTTGCGTTCAGCAGCGCATTTACAGGATTTGATACAATATTGTTGAGCAGTGTTCCAAGCACTTCCCCTATTCCTCCTGGTGCGCTTCCGCTTGCAGCCTCTGTCAGCTGAAGGGTGACTGGGAAAAGGAAACTTGCTACTACCGCTACGACTGCGGATGTCAGTGTACTGATAATATAAAGCATAATAACAGTTCTGAACTTCTTACCTATCTTTTCTTTTGCCTGTGCAAGTGAGCTCATGACCAATATAAATACAAGTACTGGAGCGATTGCTTTCAGTGCATTTACAAATAATTTACCCAACATGGCGATCCAGACTGCACCTGGTACTGTAAATCCCAGAACGGCACCGATTACCAGGCCGATAAAGATCCTCAGAATCAGGCTCAAATGATTCCATTTCTTAATTAATCCCATAATCGTTCTCTTTTCTTCTAATGTTTATTTTTCGATCTTCCTAAATGAGAAGTATATCTTACCATTTTATCAATACTTCCCTTGCAAGTCAATGTTTTAACAGATTGAATTATTTTCGCTGTAAGCAAAAATTCATCACAGCAAAGCTTTTTACC
>CAJMQE010000151.1 GCA_905215405.1 uncultured bacterium | reverse complement strand
GAAACACTGAACCGTTGCTAGCGGAATCGGTGATCCGATGAAGCGGAATTTGCATTCTTTTCTTTATATCTATCTTTTCTTTATTTCCTTTTACCTATATTTTCTTTTCCTTATCCACTATAAACTTATATTTTGTAGCCTTGAACCTTTTCACACTCTATATAAAACAAACAGCGATCTAAAAGATAAGTGGTATGATTAGATTCTATTCGTCCTACATAATATGTATATTCATGGATGTCACCGTGAATGATATTTTAAAAATTTAAGCAAAATTTGAAAGATTGATTTTTGTTGCAGAAGTCACATCGAATATCTGAAATCAGGGATAAAATGATAGAGTGAAGATGAGTGCAAATAAAATAAAGAGCAAATAGTAAAAATTACGATATGATTTATTGTGATTTATAAAACAAGAGAATGGGGGGGGAAACAGATGATACAAGAAAAAAACAGGAAACATGAAATAGATAGGACATATGAAACAGATAGGTCACATGAAATAGATAGGATGCATGAAATAAATAGGTCACATGAAATAGAAAGTTCACACAAAACAAACAGAATACATGAAATAAAGATAAAAAGGATATATGAAAAGACTGAAAAAGAAGATGGCTGTCGTATTCTGGTAGATCGATTATGGCCAAGGGGAATAGCAAAGGAAAAAGCGGATATTATAACCTGGAACAAGGAAATTGCTCCTTCTGAAGAAATAAGGAAAGCATTTCATCAGGCAAAAATTACATTTACGGAATTTGAACGAAGTTATCTTGAAGAATTAAATTTATCAGAAGAAGCATGGATACAAAAGAAAGCATGTAAAAAACGTTTACTGGAGGAGAATGTAACGCTGGTTTATGCTTCAAAGAATCAAAGCGAGAACAATGCGGTTGTCTTGAAAAAGTGGATAACTGATTCATATTAATAAATATATTACATAATGATTTGTTAATATGTTGTAAATACAACAGAAGCGTTGCAAATAATAGTGTACTATTTTAGTAGGAATTAAATAAAAGAGTGTAGTACAGGGAAGGAGATTAATATGAGTAAAACAAATTTAGAGGAAATCATGAAGATGAATGACTATGATAAGGAAAAAATGCAGGTGATTATGCAGATTGAAAGGGCATATCGTCATGGAGAACTGGATAGGAACCAGGCAAGAAAACAGTTGAAAGAGCGTGTTGGCACAATTGCACCACAGGATATCGCAATTGCAGAACAGGAACTGAAGTTATATGATACAAATCAGTGTCAGAAACTTGATATTCAGAGTATGATGGATCTTTTTGAAGGACTCATGGATATCTCACGTCCGGATCTTCCTGAAGATCATCCTATTATATTTTATTATCGAGAGAATGATGAAATGCGGAAAGTTCTGAACGCAATGAAAGATTTGGTGCAATATCCGGTGATCAAGAATCAATGGTATGAAATCTATGATCAGCTAAAGGCGTGGTTCATTCATCTGACCAGAAAACAGAATCAGTTATATCCTGTTTTGGAACAAAAGGGATTTGACAGACCAACGACAACAATGTGGACACTGGATGATTTTGTAAAAGACGAAGTGAAAGCTGCTTTTGAGTTGCTTGACCACGATGAGGATGCATTTATCGCAGAACAATCGGAAGTTATGTGCGATATTCAGGATTTAATTGAAAAAGAAGAAAGTGTATTGTATCCGACAAGTCTTGCTTTTATTACACAGGATGAGTTCGAACATATGAAGTCGGGGGATAGAGAAATAGGTTTTGGATTAATCAGTGTGGAAGAAAATATAATAAGGGATAACACAAACAGTTCAGGAAAAACAATACATTCAAATAAAATGTTACGGACAGTTGCTGATGCTCAGCAAAATTTAACGCAAGAGTTGGATGTAGCAACAGGAAAACTGACGCTGGATCAGATCAATCTGATATTTCGAAATATGCCAGTGGATCTTAGCTACGTCGACGAAAATGAAATTGTAAAGTTTTATACGGATACAGAGCATAGAATATTTCCAAGAAGCAAGAATGTCATTGGACGAGATGTTAAGAACTGTCACCCAAGAAAATCCGTGCATATTGTGAAAGAAATAGTAGAAAAATTTAAAAAAGGGGAGCAGGATTTTGCAGAATTTTGGATTAATAAACCAGAACTATTTCTTCACATTACGTATACGGCTGTCAGGGATGACCAGGGAAAGTTTAAAGGAATTCTGGAAATGATGCAGGATTGTACGCATATTAGAAATCTTGAGGGAAGTCAGACACTGCTTACTTGGAATGAAAAGAATGGTCAGCAGCAGGAGAAGCAGGATGATCTTGAACGGGTTCAACAAAGTCAGCCGGAGAGGCAGGATGAGCAGCAGGTACAACAGGTACAACAGAACCAACAGGAGAAGAATGAACAACAGCAGGTTCAGCAAATTCAGCAGGAGGAACAGCAACAAGGCCTACAAATCCACCAAGAACTGCAGCAGGATATTCAAATAATCCAGAATGGTGATAAGAAAAAGATTGAAAATGCAGGAAAATTGAATCTGACACCGGATTTAAAATTGAATGAGCTATTTTTGGTATATCCTCAGTTAAAATCACGAATGCCAGAGATTCATCCGGATTTTAAAATACTGAAAACGCCGTTAGCAAGAGTGATGATGAAGAAGGCAACTTTGCTAGATGCTGCAGAACGCGTGCATATGTCTTATACAGCATTTGTCAGCCAGATCGAAAAACTGCTGGAACAGGTTGTATGACAGATATAGTTATTATATATGGAAAGGCAACAATAGAGAGATTACAAACAATCAGTATTCTGAATAAATGAATCGAGGTAGCGATGGAGCATTTATATAGGAAGTATCAGATTCTGTATAGGTCCGTAAAGAGAACATTTCCTATACAGGTAATGATTATTGAATATGATAGCATGGATCTTAAAGGATATGCAGATTGGGATCCGGGTGAGCACTGTCGCGCGAAAGGGTGCGAATATTACGGTCAGAAATGGAGTTGTCCGCCTGTTACACCAGATTTTAGGAGACTATCAGATAAATATAAGCTGAGCTATTTGTTACTATATGCTGTTGAAAAGAAATATTTCTCGGATATTGAAAAGGAGTATTTTCGCTCAAGAACAGCTCGGACCATTCTCCGAAGTCTGGGGAACAGGGCAGTGAGAGAACTTGAAGGACAATCTAATGGATATGCACTGCTCTATGGACGATGTAATCTATGTAGAAAGTGTAGTAAACCGGAAAATGAAGTTTGTAAAAAACCAGAAAAATTACGATATAGTATGGAAGCAGTGGGGCTGATCATACAGAAATTAGTAAAATTATTTCCAACTGATGTGGTTGATGGTGATTACTATATACTTCCCTTTGCAGTTATGGAAAAAAAGAAGTTACAAATAGAATTCTTTGATCATTATTTTATTAAGTCGAATTAAACGAATGTAAGAAAAAAGTACTTTTGAGTCACAATAGATTTAAAAGTACTTTTTTGCACTTTGATCAGACGAGCCGTACCATATTGTATGATGAGATAGCATGTGGCAGCAGTTGACACATTTTTTACTTGAGAATTCAAAAGTTATAAGGTATAATAGATAAGATAACATTTGTAGATAGAATATTACATTGACTGATACATAAGGTTGTTAATCAGAATAATGTTCATAAGTGGAAACCTTGTAATGCTGGAGAGTGTTACAAGATTTTTTTATGAAATTACCCAATGGTAATGCTTATGCTCAATTAGTTTGTATTCTGTTTATAGGTGCTTAATTTTATAAAAAGGACATCACGTATGATAAAAATATATGAAATAAATAAAGATAATTCAGTAAGATATATATATGGCGAGTACGAAAGTAATCCAATGATAATCTTTGGATTGTGTCCATGTATAGCAGAAATGGAAGCAAAAGATATCGCAATGTCTAAACTCGCAAAGTTTGCGGAAATTGAAGGACATGATGGATACATATCTATGAGTATTTATCCAAAAAGAACGACTTACAAGACAACTTTATTTGAATTATCGGATGATACAATTTTTAAGCGTAATATTGAATATATAAAATTTGTAATTGCCGGACAGAAAGAAGTTGTTGCAGCGTGGGGAGAATCTATATTAGATCGTATTTTTTGTGTGGATCTTCTTGAAGATGTCAATGAAATATTTAAGAAATATAATGTGAAGTGGACCTGTATGGGTGTCACGAAAGCTGGACATCCTAGAACGGCAAGCAAGTTGCTTTTTAAGAATGCTGGATATGAAGAATTTGATATGGATCAGTATATCGCAAAGCTGAAACGTATGAGAAGATATAAGCAATACCGTGCACAGTTAGAAGCATGTGATCAGGATCATAAAGTAGTTGAATGTAAAATGTAATATACTATTTTAGGGTTAGGATATGGATAAGCTGAACGTCATAATAGTAGATAGAGGGATTGCTTTCATGGTGAAAGCAGTCTCTTTTTATTATGGGCTTTAGCCTGTTGAGTTCATCGGAGTTTCTCCCAACGGAGAA
>CAJMQE010000150.1 GCA_905215405.1 uncultured bacterium | reverse complement strand
AATTTAATTTGTGGTAAAACTGCAGTAGGCAGGAACTATAATTTGCCGCGTGACAGTTTAGAACCTTGCTGACTGATAACGTAGAGTTACCGGATGAAAAAATCGATGAACTGGTGGATGCATTTATGGATGCAATTCCAGCATTGCTGAAATCGAGACTTCAAACAGCATAACATCTGAACTTTGACAATTGAATAACTGCCAGATATTGAATTTTCAAGGTGCATAGTCAAAATCTATGTGCGAAGTTTGAGATTCTGAAAAATTTGAACAGGATATTGTGGAAGCAGATCAAAGTGTAATTATTTCAAGTCCAGATATCCGACAGGATAAAATAGAAAGACTTTTGTATATAGTAAAATCGAGACAGGAAGCAGGAGTACAGATTACAATCATTACAACGGAGCCTGAAAGTGCAATTTATGGAAATTCAGATGCTCTATATGAACTTATTGATATGATGAAAACAGCGGGAATTATGGTGCAGATAAAAGAAGAAGTAGAGGAACGGTTTGCGGTGATAGATCAGGCGATTGTATGGCATGGAGGAGTCAATCTGCTTGGTAAAGAAGATGTGTGGGATAACCTTATGCGTATCAAGAATGTGGAAGTAGCAGCAGAATTGTTAGAAATTGCTTTTGGAAATAATGATAGTGAAGATAAAAATACAACTACCATCGAAAAGAAGAAAACGGAGGATACGAAATGAAGAAAAAACAACAAAAATGCTACATCTACACGCGAGTATCCACCTCCATGCAGGTAGATGGCTACAGCTTAGATGCACAGAAAGATAAACTTCATAAATACGCTGATTATCAGGAGATGGTAATTGCAGGAGAGTATTCTGATGAAGGAAAGTCTGGTAAAAGTGTAGAAGGCAGACCAGAGTTTATGCAGATGCTTCGTGACATTGAAGATGGTAAAGATGATGTAGATTTTGTACTGGTATTCAAGCTTTCGAGATTTGGTCGTAATGCTGCAGATGTTCTTAGTTCTTTGCAGAGAATGCAGGATTTCGGTGTGAATCTTATCTGTGTAGAGGATGGTATTGACAGTTCTAAGGATGCAGGTAAGCTGATGATCTCTGTATTATCTGCGGTAGCTGAAATAGAACGAGAAAATATTCTGGTTCAGACTATGGAAGGAAGAAAGCAGAAAGCCAGAGAGGGTAAGTGGAATGGTGGTTTTGCACCTTATGGATATCAGCTCGTAAATGGAGAACTGCATATTGCAGAAGATGAAGTAGATATTATTCGTCTGATTTATGATAAGTACATCAATACGAATATGGGAATCAATGCAATTGCATCTTGGCTAAATCAGAATGGGTATCGTAAGAAGAAAAGACAGAATAATACCTTAGATACATTTGCATCATCTTTTATTAAAGGTGTTCTTGATAATCCAATCTATTGTGGCAAACTGGCATTTGGAAGAAGAAAGAATGAAAAAATAGCTGGAACACGAGCCGATTATCACGTAGTAAAGCAGGATGAATATATGCTCAGTGATGGTATTCACGAAGCAATTATTTCAGAAGAAGACTGGAAGCTGGCTCAGAAAAAGAGAGAAGATACAGGTGTCAGCCATGAGAAAGTGCATAGCTTAGAACACGAACATCTTCTATCAGGCATTATTAAGTGTCCTGTCTGTGGAAGTGGTATGTACGGCAATGTGAATCGTAAAAAGAGAAAAGATGGAACGCTTTATAAGGATTATTTCTATTATGCATGCAAGCACAGAACCTATGTTGATGGACATCATTGTTCCTATCGAAAGCAGTGGGGCGAGGATAAAGTCAATGATGCTGTTGCAGAAGTGATTCGAAAGCTTGTAAAGAATCCGAAGTTTGAAGAAGAAATTAAAAGAAAAATAGGCAAGAGCATTGATACTGATGAACTAGAAAATGAACTTACCAATATGCGTAAGAAGATGAAACAGTTTGTAGGAGCTAAGTATAAATTAGCAGATCAGATTGATGGACTTGATGTTATGGATAAGCATTATGATAGAAAGTATCAGGACATGCAGAATCGTATGGATAAATTCTATGATGAAATTAGCACATTAGAGGATTCCATGTCAGAGGTGGAAGATAGAATGTTAAGTATTCGTCAGCAGAAAATATCTGGTGATAATGTCTATGAATTTCTCTTGTTATTTGATAAACTATACGATAGGTTCACAGACAAAGAGAAGAAAGAATTCTTAAACAGCTTTGTGGAGCAGGTTGATTTATACGAGAAAGAGCAGGAAGACGGAAGATTTCTAAAGCATATAAAGTTCCGATTCCCGGTATTCTATGATGGAATTGAAACAGAGGAACTTTGTTTGCCTGAGCATACGGATGGAAGCTCCAGTGGAGGTTCCAGTAGTTGGGACAATGAAAGTACCGTTGAGACGATCGTTAGCCTGTCCCGCATTTAGTTATTAGAAAAATAAGAGATAAAAGATAATACTGAGTTATGGAAGTACTTTTATTGATATCATGATATTTAGAAAAATTGAAACGATAACGCACTCTTTAGGGAGTGCGTTTTGTGATGTTCGGTTGGCTTTTTTGAGTGCTTCAAATGGTAAGATAGTCATGCACCTTTAGGTGTAGGTCTGTAGGTCGGAGATATTCTCTTATAAGAGCACAGAAAACCAATAAATATCCTGATGGAAAATACAATAAACTATTAGAAGGAATAATTTTCCAAATCCAAATGATTGAATTTTTAAAAGAAATATGATAAAAATGGAAAGTGATAAAATAGAAAAATGCGGAAAAAATAGAGCATTTCTCATATTATTTTAGGAGGATTTAGAAATGCAAGATATTATGCTTGTGGTTGATGATTACAAATTCAATCGAGTGCTTTTGAAATCAATCTTTAAGCAGAAGTTTTATATTATAGAAGCTAAGAACGGAGAGGAAGCGTTAACAATACTGGAGAAGTCCAAAGGGCGTATTAGTATTATTCTTCTTGACTTGATAATGGATGGACTTTCTGGTTTTGATGTGCTGGAAAAACGTAAAGAAAGTAGCTATTTAAGTAAAATACCGGTTGTTGTGATTACAGGCAGTGATCGTAAAGAAGATCAGCTCCGGGCTTTTGATCTTGGGGCAAATGAGTTTATTTCAATACCATTTGTACCTGAGATTGTTTTATCAAGAATTAATAATATTATGGCATCCAATCAAAGAATGAATATGATCTTGTCAGAGGCACAAAGAATGAAGTCAAGGTCAGAACTGGATGAAATGACCAATCTATATAATAAATCTACCACAGAACATATAATTGAATCTACGCTCATGGGGAGTGAAGGTCGCAATGAAGTTATGATGATCATTGATATCGATAATTTTAAGGCCGTGAATGATACGTTAGGTCATCTTGAGGGGGATAAGGTGATCAAAGAGGTAGGAAATCTCATTGCAGAAACATTTCGAGAGTCAGATATTGTCGGTCGAATCGGAGGAGATGAGTTTTGTGTACTAATGGTAGATATACCAGACATTGAGATTGCACGTACAAAGGCAAAACAGCTCGTTCAACTTATGAGAAGTAATACAAAACTTTCAGTCCCAGAATATGTTTCCTTAAGTATTGGTATTGCAACGAATGACAAAAAGAAGGAAACCTATACTGAATTATTCAAGAAAGCAGATAAGGCCTTATTCGATGCAAAAGAAGGTGGAAAAGCACAGTATCGAGAGTATGGTTTTGATCGTATTCAAAAAATAAATGAGGGTCGTATTGTGATTGGTTTATTAAGTACCAATAGGAATGTATGTGTAGCGATTAGATCAATTGTACCATCGAATATTACAATTGTTGAGATACGAGATGTTGCAGAATTAAATTCTTTAAACAAGGAAAATATTCACGATATTCAGATTTTGTATGTAGATTCTACATTGTATCATGAGTCAGATCTAAAAAAATACTGGGAAAAAGTAAAAAGTAATAAGTGGATTGAGATGAATAATACTTTTGCAGTCTGCCAAGAAGGTAATCTGAATCAATACACTTATGGAATTATAAGTGGTGTAGCTGATTTAATATTAATGCCAATTGATAAAGAAGCATTTCTAAGAAGAATGTATAAAAAGTTAGAAGAGCTAGGCGTGAATAAAAGCGATCTAGAAGGTGGATCCTCGAATAAAGAGTCATAGGAAGAATGATAAATATGTAAAAAAAGCAACACTGGATTTCCAATGACCGATAGAAAATATAAGATATAAAGCTAGAAAGCACAGAGAGAAAATATAAGATATAAAGCCAGAAAGCACAGATAAAAAATATGAGATATAAATTCAGAAAGCACAGAATTTAAGATAGAAATAAGCAGATGCCTTACGGGTAAAACCGTCAGGCTTTTTATTATAGATTAAAATATAATTAGTAATGGCATGTAAATAAATATTGGCCGGGCAATTTACTTATTAAGTTTTCTTGTTTAGATCCAGTTACTCATTGTATAATAATTAAAAAACAGAGTAGTGCATTCCAAAGGGATAGAAATGATGTGGATACACAAAATCTGGCTGTTGAGAAATATTAAAATGTAGTAGGAGCATTCCTGTTAAGTAACAAATGGCAGGTTTGCAAAAAATGAGCGTCAC
>CAJMQE010000149.1 GCA_905215405.1 uncultured bacterium | reverse complement strand
GTACGGTGGTGTGGGAGGACGGTAAATAAAATAATTATTTACCTCCTACCCGATTGTGTTTATCGAGTAGAGGTCGCATGGGGGAACATTAAGCAGTAATAAGTGTACCAGCTTTTCCACTAAGACCTTCTTTTGCTTTGTCGACACTTGTAATGATCGCTTTTCTACTGTGGTCAGCAGTTACAAAGCGAATGGATGCATCTACTTTTGGGAAAGTTGTCTTAGCTGGGAAATGTCCTTCATTAATATAATGATGAAGTTCTTTTGCAGAAACCTTTTCAAATACTTTTTCACTTGAAAGACCTTTTTCAATCGTAAGACGGTCATATCCAGTTAAAAACAGAAGAGTACCAGCACCAACTAATTCTGCAAGTTTTGCAGCTGTATAATCTTTTTCAATAATAGCACTTGCACCTTTTAAGACAGTACCCTGTTCAAGGACAGGTATTCCGCCACCACCTGCAGCAATAACAATCTGATTTGCATCGAGCAGTGCTTTGACGGCATCGATTTCATAGATGTCGATCGGCATTGGAGCAGCAATGATTCTTCTGTATCCACCATCTTCTTCAACTACATAATTGCCTTTTGCTTCTTCAGCATCAGCTTCTTCTTTTGACATCAGACGGCCAATTACTTTTGAAGGATCGCTGAAAGCTGCATCAAAAGGATCAACACGTACCTGTGTGATCACTGTAGAAACAGTTTTATAGATACCTCTGTTCAAAAGCTCTGTACGAATTGCATTTTGTAAATCATATCCGATATAACCCTGGCTCATTGCACCACATAAGGACATTGGAGCTACGGTATATTTTGAATCCAGACGGCTGAATTCTGTCATAGCAGTCTGAATCATTCCGACCTGCGGGCCATTACTGTGTGTAATAACAATCTGATACTTCGCTTCGACCAGATCAGCAATTGCTTTCGCAGCTTTTTTTACGTTTCGCTGCTGTTCGGGAAAAGTCTCACCAAATGAATTTCTTCCTAATGCAACAACAATTCTTTTATTATCCATAACATTATCCTCACTTCCAGGTAAATTATTTTATATACAACACATTATAAGGTATTTTGTCAGAAAACGCAATTGAAAACAAGGTGGAAATGCAGAACGAATAAGAAGTAAAAATATAAAAATAAAATAAACTTGCTCCTTGACAAATATATCGGCATACGATATATTATTACGTAAGCCGATATATCAATAGACGATATAACTGAAGCCGATATAAGTACCACAATGATATATCAGTTACGATTAGGCAACGCCATTGTATAGCTCCTTGGGAGCATGCAAACAGGAAAGGAAGTGTTGAAATTGCCTGAAAGTACAGAGAGAGGCGCTTTAACAGAGGCTGTATACTATATTCTACTGTCGTTATTTGAACCGATGCATGGATATGGAATCATGAGCAATGTGGAAGAGTTAAGTAATCACAGGGTCAAACTTGGACCAGGAACATTATATGGAGCTATTAATACACTGCTGGATAAAGGGTTTATTGAAGCCTATCAGAATGAAAGTGAAGAAGACAAGAAAGCCAGAAAAAAACAGTATATTATTACAGCAGCAGGAAAGAAAGCTGTTACTAATGAAATTGACAGATTAGAGGAATTATTGGTCAATGGCAAAAATATTCTAAATGGGATAGATCACTAGTAAAGTAATCCGATTGGAGTAAAATTGTCCTGAAAGGTTGGATAGAAATGTCACATACATTAATAAGATTTTTTTATGATTATGAGAAGGAAGAACGCTGGTTGAATAAGATGTCAGCCCAAGGAAAAGCGCTTTCCAGTTATTTCTGGGTAAAATATACATTTGAGGATGAAGAACCTGGCAAATACATTTATAAAATAGAATTTCTGGATAACAGTGGAAAAAATGATGTCCATAACCGACAGTATTTTGATTTCCTGAATGATATGGGGGTTGAATGTGTCAGTGTCTATATGCACTGGGCAATTCTTCGTAAAAAAGCAGAAGATGGAAAGTTCGAGATCTATACGGATCTGGATTCGAAAATTAAAGTGAACAGAAAGATGTGGACCTGGTGGAGAGGAATTGCAGTGTTGGAAGTGTTGATCACTTGTTATCTTTGCTATAACTATTTGTTCCTTTTACCCACAAGAACAGTACTTGAGACAGCAGAACTGCTACTGATCATGATGTTCGATTCTGTGCTCATTCGACTGGCTTATAAGGCCAGAAAGAGAATGAAACGTTTTATGAAGGATAAAGAAATTTATGAGGCTTAAACCGGAATGAATTTTGTTCCGTTTTAGATAGCAATTAGTTAAGAGAGTGAATTATTAAGAGAGGAAAAAGGTGAAAGTATGAGGTTGGAAGTAAAAGACATCAGAAAGTCTTTTGGTGAAAAAGAAGTTCTGCATGGAGTTTCATTTGAGGTCGAGAGTGGTAAAGCACTTGGTCTTCTGGGGAGAAACGGTGCAGGTAAAACAACGACGATCAGGATCCTGATGGATGTATTTCATGCAAATCAGGGAACACTGGAAATTGACGGCAAAAAGTTCGATCAGAGAAAATATCAGATCGGATATCTGCCAGAAGAAAGAGGGCTGTATCCAAAGAAAACAGTTCTTGATCAGATGGTGTATCTGGGAAGACTCAGAGGAATTTCAAAAGCTGATGCAGTTAAAAATTCAAGAAAATGGCTGGAAAGACTGGAGGTCATTCAGTACGAAAAGCAGAAGCTTGAGACACTGTCAAAAGGTAATCAGCAGAAAGTGCAGCTTGCATCCACACTTGTCTGTGATCCGGAAATTGTTATTCTAGATGAACCATTCAGCGGTTTGGATCCAGTAAATTCCCAGATCCTTGAAAGCGTGGTCAGAGAACTGATCGCTGCGGATAAGATTGTAATTTTTTCAAGTCATCAAATGAGCTATGTTGAAGAATTCTGTGAAGATATAGCAATTATAAATAATGGTGAGGTCGTATTAAAAGGGGATCTTGATACGATTAAAAGAGAGTATGGAAAGAATCAGCTCGTTGTTTCTGCAACGAATTATACGCTGGATAGTCTCGAAACAAAACTGAAGGAAGAACAGTATCAGACACTGCTTGAAATAACAGGCAGAACGAAAGAAGAAATCATTGTCAGATTGCAGGATAGCGTTTCCAGAAAACAGTTACTGGAACAGTTATTACAGAGTGATGTTGATATTGAACATTTTGAAACTTATAAGCCATCATTAAATGATATATTTGTTGCAAAGGTAGGTGAAGAAGCATGAAAAAATTCTTGACAGTATTACAGTTCGAATTGATGAATTATTTAAAGAATAAGAGCTTCGTGATCACGAGCATTTTGATTGCAGTAGTTGCGGGAGCTGTCATGTTTATTCCACATTTCATAGATCTGTCCGGTCTGGTGGGAACAAAAGCAGATAGTGAACAGACAGAAGAAGTTAGCAGAGATACAGATATGGTCTTGTATGATAAGAGTGGTGTATTTCAAGATGTAACACTTTTGGAAGAAGCATTTCCTGAGGTGAACTGGAGTCTTGTAACCTCAGAAGAAGAAGTTAAGAATCAGGTCAGCGAAGAAAAAGTAAAAGCTGGATTTGTTGTAAAATCTCTCGATGAATATGACTATTATGTATATAATAAAAACCTGAGTGATAGCAATCATGCTGCATTTGATCAGGTAATGTCTGCTGTTAATCAGATGATCTACTGCCAGCAGAATGGTCTTGATTATGCGCAGATCGTCCAAGAATTCTCAAAAGATATCGTATCCCATGAAGAAGTACTTGGAAAAGATATGCAGAATAATTTTGCTTATTGTTATGGTCTTGTAATTATTATATTCATGGTCATTATCTTCTATGGCGTTATGATCGCAACATCAATCACACAGGAAAAGAGCAATCGTTCTATCGAAGTGCTGGTAACGAGCACAAATCCGAACTGTCTGTTCTTTGGTAAAGTATTTGCTGGTGCAATTGCAAGTTTGATCCAGGTAGGAATTATTCTTGGTTCTGCAATTGGATCTTATAAGATTAATCAGGCAGCATGGGGACATAAGCTGGATATGGTATTTGATATTCCAGCAGAGGTACTGCTTACATTTGCATTCTTTGGCATTGGCGGATTCCTGTTCTATGCATTTCTGTATGGAGCTGTTGGTGCATTGGTATCCAAGACAGAAGATATTAATAAAAGTGCCGGAAGTCTGCAGATGATTATTATGATCGTTTATTTTGCAGTGCTGACACAGTTATATAATGTAGATGGAATTATTATGAAAGTGGCATCTTTCCTGCCGATCAGTTCATACAGCGCGATGTTTACAAGAATAGCAATGGGAAAAGTGGCAGCTTGGGAAGTTGTGGTTTCCTTTATACTGCTGGTCATTTCCACTGCAGCAGTTGGATTGATTGGATCAAAGATCTACAGAATGGGTACTTTAAGATATGGAAATCCTATTAAATTCAGAAATGCTTTAAAAGCAATTAAACACAATTAAACACAATGGCTAATGGCCTACAATGATCTGTCAAAGATCGGGTAGGATGCTGATAAAAAAGACAGCTGACCGGACAATGTCATTAAGTTAAGATGACTAGTTAAGATCTCTATATCAGAAATGGTATAG
>CAJMQE010000148.1 GCA_905215405.1 uncultured bacterium | reverse complement strand
TTGTTCTCAACCTTCTTTCGTGGAATTCCTATATTTGAATTATACAGGAAGCTCCCTTTTATTTCATATACAGTCCTGCCAACTGCATTTTATCATCAAATGTAATCGTAAATGTCACGCTGACGTTCTCATATCCTGCTGTCAGCTGAATAACCACATATTTCTTGCCCATTTGTGTTATCTCACTTTGATACCCGTTTCCAAAAGTAAGAAATTCTCCCCAGTCTGAACTGACCGAATCCAACGCCGGCTGCATCTTCTGCTCTGTCAGTACAGAACGCATGACCTTGTCAGCATATGCATTCTTCAGTGTTTCATAATTCTTTTCATTTAAAAGCTGAATGACTTCTTTTGCTTTTGTTTCCACATCCTGTTGTATGAAATCGGAATCGCTGGAAACCGCCTCTGATTTTGGAAGATACCAATAGGCAACTCCCAGAAGCAGTACGAATACAGCTACGATAATCCCACCCATTTTTAACCATTTATTTCTTTTCGCCCTACGAATTTCTTCTGCAGAAAAATTATCATTGAATTCTTGCGCAACCTCATCTGCATTTCCCATTCTTTCTACTACTTCATCAAATGTCGCGCCCTCCTCAAGTGACATTTCTATCTCAGACTCCAATTCCTGTTCTATATCCTTTTTTCTTGATTTTCCACATTTTAATTTTCCAATAATCTCTCTGATATACTTTTTCTTATCCATCATTACTCCTCCATGATTATTGACACATTTTTTGAAAAACGATTCCATAGCTCCTGTAAGCTTTTCAGCTCGTCTTTTCCCTTGTCTGTAATTGTATAATATTTTCTGGATGTCTCTTTTCCGCTTGGCACACTCCAGTGACTTGTTACCAGCGCTTCATCCTCCAGACGATAAAGAATCGGATAGAGCGTACCTTCCTTCAGGGTAAACATCTCACTACTTTTTTGTTTGAGTTCACTGATCAGCTGATAACCATATTTCTCACCTTCGCTTAATAATTTCAGAACCAGTATCTCAAGTACCCCTTTCTTCATCTGACGCTCATATTTTGGGTTCAAACCATCACCTTCTATCTTTTTCAACCTTTTCCAAATAGATACCGCAACTTTGAATCTGCATTTTTTCGATAGAAATCATTGCTTTTATCCAATTCATTCATCTATTTAGTATTACTAAGTACATAATAAAACTATGTATTATTATTGTCAATTAGAATATAGCCGACTTTGAAGAATCCCCGTTCCCTGTTACATATAAAAATCCGGCAGGACATTCGGACAACTCACGTATTTTCACACCTGTCTGAATCTCTCACCGGATCACCGTTTCTTTTGAATTTCGTACTTTTTGGAATTTCGTATTCTTTTCATCTTTTTTCAATCTTTACTATCTTTTTTCTGTCTTCATTCTTTTCTTTTTCTGCTATTCCTCTATATCTATTCATTCTATTTTCCATTTTGTGTTCGTTGTACTACCTTGTACTATCCGTACTATCTGCATGTGTTGAGCCATTTTCTGCACTCTGTTCTTCTTTGCTCTGTTCTTTCTCTGGTTTTGTCTGTCCAGACTCTCCACTCTCTGTTCTTGTTGCCTTTTCCTGCCTGTCATCTACCGTCTCTCCACTATTCTCTGCTCCCTGACCAGCATTCTCCTGTTCGCTTTGATTTTCGTTCTTTTCAACCTCACTGGATGGTGCGCTGTCTTCTGTTCTCTGCTCTCCACCTGTAATAACAACTGCCTGACTGCTCATCTGATTATATCTGCAGACAACCGTATCAAGATCCCGCATGACCATTCCGACAAGCGGATCCGATATCAGTGCTGTTCCTTCTGCCAGATCATAGCCAGCCAGTACTACACAATGTTCCGGTGCCGTCCAGCGCACGACTTCTCCATTGATCTTCCAGCTCTGCGTCTGATAGGCTGGTTTTAAACCGATTGTGGACCAAAGTATGACTGGGTTACCCGCCGCAACTTCATTGAGCAGAACGCTAAAATCAGAACCACTGTAATTGGCTGCCTGATACGAAGATCCCTGATCCGTTAGAAATTCCTGTGCTGCTTCAACGATCGGTGCTGCAAAACAGCCATAGGAATATTCGCTTCTGGGATTTCCAACAAAATAGTGCCAGAAACTTCCCTCCTGCAAGCTGCATTTCGGCAGATAAACATCTGCCATCGTCTCTTTTGAAACAGAATATCCCAAATAGTTGAGTACCGTTGTAAGAGAGGTGATTTCGCACCCCGTTGGCAATTCTGGCATCTGATATACGCAATTTAGAGAGAGCATGGCACTCTGCTCATTTACCGCCGCACGGTTAAAATAACTTTCATCTGGCAGATAGTCCCGCTCTACTGATTCATCATTTCCTGTAATCAGATCATACACTTCCTTCTCATCATCTTTTTCGATCAGACTTTCCAGATCTTCGTCCGCCTCCAGTTCTGCTACTTCCTCACTCTGTTTGCTGCTCATTTCCATCCTTAATGCTGACATTCTGTTCATCTGCATCTGCATCATTCCCGCTGCGCCCACTCCTTTCATTCGGTACAGTTGCACGAGCAAGGAATCTTCTTTGAGCAGATGTGCAGCTGGCTGTATCTGCTGTATCTCCTGCATCTGCTGACTGTCTGCTTTCACCTGTCTTCGTTCATCTTCGTTATGTGCTCCGGCAATCACTCCCGTCAGTCCGACAATTATTACACCTGCCACACAGAGCGTTCCAACTGCTCCAACTATCAATTTACACCTCATACAAGACCTCCCGTCTGAAACCTCCACTATCCTTACTGTTCTCAACCTTAGGTTGTATCCTGTGTAAATTTATTATTTATCCTGTTGTAACGCAATTGCTCTTCTACTATCTATTATACTGATACTTAACGCTTTCTCTACCCCTATTCTTCCCATTTTTTCCATATCAATTACTTATTCTCTTTTTACAATTCAAACTTTTTTGAACATAAAAAAAGAACGGCTGTCAGTATGAATATCCTTCCCCTGATATTCGCACTGACAGCCGTTCTTGTCACTTTATAAAAACTCTTTATTACACCCATCCTGTATAGTTCTCCCCAACTATACAGATACCTTATTAAGTTACTCCTTTGTAATATCTATCTGAATTTTGATATACAAGTTCTTAACCTGGTACCATCTTATCATGTCAAGTATTACAAAAGTATTACAAGATAAATATTCTGTGTAATTCTTCCTGTGCTACAGGTTTTAAAAGAAAATCATTTGCATGAATTCTCCAAGCCATCATAGCATCAGCTCGATTTGGGGATAACAGAACAGTCTGGATGTTTCTATTGGTTTCTTTTAGCTTTTGTACAAGGATCAGTCCTGATAATTGCTTCATGTACATTGCCACGAATGCAAAATCTGTCTGATGATTTTCTGCGTACTGTAAGGCTTCCACAGCACTCGAAAATGTAATGACTCGATCCCTTTTCCGGATTTTTTTTATGGTTTCTTTCAGCTGAGACAGACAGGCTACATCTTCATCTACAATAAGTATTGTCATCGGTCTCCCTTTCCAACCCCTTTGGTCATATACCTCTTACATTTTTTTCTACTACCACTCACTAAGTAACTATAGCAAAGAATGTTTTACAAAAGTCTTACAAAAAAGAACGCTATTAAATTTTAATAACCATATACTTTTCGTTCCAGCGCGGCTGTCGTCAATTCAGCCCAACTGTAATCTCCCATATATTCACCCATATAGGAGTTTACTGCTGTAACATCGCCTTCAAGGAAACGATAATAATCACAATCTATTTTTTCTGGAGAAACGGCAAGATAATTCCACTTTTTCACAATAATATCAGCTATTCCCTCAGCCTTTAATGTCTGCATCATAGAATAGATCACCTGCTGCGTGGTATTGGAGAGTTTTCTTCCTCCAGGCTGATCCTCCCACAGCATGGCTGTGATCTGCGCTGTTGTAGACCCTGCACCTCTTCGGTCGATCAGATATGCAAGCAGTTCCTTTGACTTGCTTCGTTCGAACTTGACCGGTCTGCCGTTTACATACACATCAAAATTTCCAAATGTATGAACGCTGATCACCTTTTGGAGGGCACCACCCTCTTCTCTTTCCTCAGCACCCATATCCGGTGCATGAATGGTAAGCTTTTCTGTAATTGCTTCAGAAGCTTCCAACGATGCTGCACTTTCCGATAGGACTGTATTTCCAAGTTCATCTCTCCAGTTCAATTCCATGCTGTCGAGTGTCTCCTCTACCATTTCTCTGGTCAGTGGTTTCAGCAGATACCCTTTTGCATGCAGTTTAAATGCATCAAACGCATATTCATCATATGCGGTTACGAACAGAATTCTGGTAACAGGACAGAGATCCTTGATCTGCTTGGCCAGTTCAAGTCCACTGATGCCCCTCATCTTAATATCGAGGAACGCATAATCCAGTATTACATTTTCATCTGTCATCTGCTTCACTTTCTCAAGCATCTTTCTGCCATTCTGAAATCCTTCTACCTGCTCGTCCGGAAATACTTCGTTCAACACACGAAGTACACCGTTCAATGCCAGCTTTTCATCATCTGCTGCTATGATATTCATGATACCTGCCTCACTTAACAAAATTTTTTTCATTATAACATTTAATTACAGTTTTTCCAATATATTACTTTTCAGAATTATTTTCGCTGTAAGCAAAAATTCATCACAGCAAAGCTTTTTACCTGCTA
>CAJMQE010000147.1 GCA_905215405.1 uncultured bacterium | reverse complement strand
ATTATTGAATTTTCAAGGTGCATAGGCACTTATTCAAGTGCGAAGTTTGAGTAAAGTATATCATAGGTATGAATAGAATTCTATAATATCGTACTGTTTTTCCGAAATCAAATGTGCTATACTTATGTAAGTTGAAGTATTCTGCAACAGTATGCATTTAGCGATAAAGCCCTTGTGGCTATGAATAAACGAAAAAGGAGTTACACTATCTATGATTTATTACATACTGGATCCCAGTTATATGAAAGAAATAACATTTTTAAGCGTTGTACTTGCTTTTGCAATTACATGTATCGCCATCAGTCTTGGAAAGAATGCACTGCCACGTGATGCAGGTCGTGCATTTGCAATAAATGGTTCAAAATCAGTTGGAAAACCAAGAGGTGCCGGCATCATTTTCATTCTTGCCTTTACACTGACCTGTGTCCTTTTTATTCCTTTGAACAACGAACTTGTCATCTATCTGATGCTGACTCTTGCAGCCATGATCAGTGGTTACCTCGACGATAGTTCAACTTCACCATGGGGAAACTTAAAAAAAGGTATCATCGATTTTCTGATTGCTTTAATAGCAGCTGTTACTTACCTGAATTACAATCCTAATACAATTGAGATTGCATTTCTCCATTCACAGTTAACAATTCCGACTGTTGTATTTGGATTCCTGATCATCGTTCTTGTATGGGTAAGTATCAACGTTACGAACTGTTCTGATGGTGTTGACGGACTCTGTGGTACACTTTCCGCTATTACACTTGCTACAACTTATATCTTATTTAAAATGTTTGATATGGACGCATACTTTGCTCATGCAATTCTGATCATGATCGTATGTATCCTTGGATACCTTTGGTTCAATGCTTCACCAAGTAAATTACTAATGGGAGATGCCGGTTCCCGTGCAATTGGTATTTTTATTGCACTTGCACTTCTGAAACTGAATCGCCCACTGCTTTATATTCCAGTTGCTCTGTTACTGATCATCGATGGTGGTCTTGGACTGATCAAAGTATCCCTGATGAGATTCTTAAAGATCAAGATCCTTCAGAATGTCAGAACACCAATTCATGACCATGTCAGAAAGAACAAGAACTGGTCCGATGCACAGGTTGTTTTCCGTTTTGCAATTCTTCAGCTCGTTATCAGCCTTGCTGTTATATATGCATTGATCTAATATCATTTACAGGCATCACATACTGTATTAAAGAACCATGTATTCTGGTCGCTCCAGATTGCATGGTTCTTTTTATGTCCCAAAAGTGCATCTTACCTAGCGTAAAATGCAACCTACCCTTTAACCTGTTGTACAGACAAACAATGTCCGATACAATAGCATTAAGAACAACAAATATAACAACGGCTCTTAAATTTTTAGTTCCATAACCCTAACTATAATGAGGTGAATGCTTTGAAAGTAACCGAAGAACAGATTACAAGCGGATCTGATGAAGTCATTGTCCGATATCAAAAGAAAACAGAGGAAGTATCCCGCATTCTGACATTTCTGGAATCCGGAAGTCCCCGGCTTACAGGTATCCTGGACGGTAAAGAATATTTCATCCGCCCCGACCACATTTTGTATATGGAAAGTGTAGATTCAAATACATTTTTATATACAAAAGAACATATTTTTCAAACACCCTGTACTCTCGCAGAACTGACTGCACTTTTTCCGGATTACGGCTATTTCCGATGCAGCAAGTCCATGATCATTAACATTTATCATGTACAGTGTCTGAACAGCCTGCCAAATAACCGGATCGATGCTACGATGGAAAATGGAGAACATGTATTAATTTCCCGGCGATATGCAAAAGAATTCCGCCAGATACTGAAAGGAGATCATGAAGATGAAGAATAAAAAAATAACATGGTGGAAGCGGTATCTTTCCACGGAGATCAGTGTTGATTATAAGACCGGTATTTATTTTTTCTGTGTCCTGTTCTATTATGCCCTTTACCGAATTTACTGTCACAGCTGGCAACTTCCGATTATTTATCTGACTGAAATGCTTATCACAACTTATCTGATCTGCTACGTCCAGGTCTGCCTGCTCGGTAACTTTGATGAGGCAGAACATATCGGCATGCGAGAACTTCTCAACATTTCCATCTGCTGTTGTCTCCACACTGCTGCCAGCATCCTGTTTGGCTGGTTCAATAACAAGCACCTTGTTCCAGCTGCCCTTATCTTTTTTGTTTATATGCTGATCGTCTATGGATGCATCAGTCTGGCGAACCGAATCAAACGTACTATTGACACCAGAAATCTGAATCAGGAATTAAATGCCTTTAAGCAAAGGAGGAACTTACATGAAAACAACTGAATCTGCTATTCAAATTGAACATCTGACAAAAACCTATGGCAGGAACCGTGGAGTGACAGATCTCAACCTGCACGTAGAGAAAGGTGACATCTTTGGATTCTTAGGCCCGAATGGTGCCGGAAAATCCACAACGATCCGAAGTCTTCTTGGACTTATCCACTTCCAGAGTGGTTCTATTCACATTTGCGGAATGGATGCGAAAGAACAGCATGTCTCCATTATGAATCATATTGGTTATATGCCATCAGAATCCATGTTCTATCCATCCATGCGGGTTTCTGATGTTATTTTACTGGCTGCCCGGCTCCACAAAAAAGATTGTCATGCCGAAGCTGCCAAACTCTGTGACCGCCTTGAGATAGACACCACAAAAAAAATCGAGGAACTTTCTCTTGGTAATCGAAAAAAAGTCAGTATCGTCTGTGCTATGCAGCATAGACCTTCTCTGTTCATTTTTGACGAACCGACCAGCGGACTGGATCCACTGATGCAAAAAGTCTTTTTTGACCTGATCCTCGAATATAACAAGCAGGGCACAACTTGTTTTCTCTCTTCCCATGTACTCTCAGAAGTCAGAAAGTACTGTCTCAATGCTGCTATTATACGTGATGGGAAATTGATCTTACAGGATTCTGTCTCAAATCTGACTCATACAGACAGTAGGTGTGTCAAAGTCGTTAAGGACGGTATTTATGAAGAATTCCTATATAAGGGAAGTCTAAATGATCTCATGCAGGATCTGACACAGCACGATATTACCGATCTGGAAATCACAGAACCTTCATTGGAAGAAATCTTTATGCATTACTATAAATAACCAAAATGCCTACGGTAATAGAAAGGAGTTCATATGAATATTCTCAAACATGAACTGAAAATGAATTTTAAAACACTTCTGATCTGGCTGCTGAGCGTTGGCGGACTATGCTTTGGCTGTGTTCTTTTATATGGCAGTCTGAAAGACTCTCTTGCAGAGCTGTCTGATGCTTATTCTTCCATGGGGAATTTCTCTGTTGCCTTTGGTATGGATCGGCTGGACCTTTCCACTCTGACTGGATTCTACGCTACTGAAATCGGTGTCATGTTCAGTCTGGGAGGTGCCATGTATGCTGCAATTCTTGGCTCGTCCATGCTTTCAAAAGAGGAGAGCGGGCATACAGCTGAATTTTTATTTACCATGCCCTGCAGCCGTGCCTCTGTTATCTCCCAAAAGCTATTGGCAATGCTGATAAATATTGCTATTTTTCATCTTTTCTGCATTGGCGCTTTTGCATGTGGTTTTGTAATAATGGGAGAGCAGATTCCCGTAGAAAAATTTCTGCTTTATCATCTAATGCAGTTTTTGATGCAGTTTGAAATTGCCAGTGTCTGTTTCCTGCTCTCTTCTCTCGGGAAAAAGAGTCATACTGGCAGTGCACTTGGCATTACCATCATTCTCTACTGTATCGATATGATGTGCCGGATCATTCCTGCAATCAAAAATCTGAAATACATCACACCATTTTATTACTCTAACGGATCAGACATCTTCAGCACTGGAAAAGTTACTATCTTAGCAACTCTGATCGGACTTGGTATAACAATCCTGGGAATTCTTAGTTCCTTTATTATTTATGAAAAGCGTGATCTCGCGGCATAAAAAAATAGTGATTCCTTTATTAGGAATCACTATTTTTTTTATCCTGCTGCATATCCTGCTGGCGTTTTAACCGCCGTTTTTCACGTGTCAGCTTCTGTCTTTCTCGAATAGCTGCGGCTCCCTGCTCATCTGTGAGTTTCAGTATCTTAATTGCATAGTACTGTCCATTCTCAGCTTTCTTCGTTCTGATACGTCCTTTCATATAACCATGCTCCATACAGGAGAAAAGGCCATAATACATTTTGTTATTTGTTGAGAACCATTTGATGAGACGCTTGCAGTTTCGTCCACAAATATAACAACGGGTCGAACTGACTTCACCGTCTGCAACAGTCTCCTCTCTGCTCTCAAATCCACGGGAAATATATTTCTCGTAATTCTCATAAGTGGCATGAATCTCTTCTTTTTTGTTCTCCGGAATGCGGTAACAATCAATTGAATAAAATCTCTGCGCACTCTCCATATCTATATTCTGCATTACAATTCCTGTATACCGAGCATCATTAATTGCTCTGTGAAATTCTTCACTTTCGTCAATTTTCAGATAGTCGATCACATACTGCAACGATCTGCGTATCTTGCCATCCTCATGAAGAATACTGAAAAATTTCTGTATATCATAAAAAATAAGTGGAAAATGAAATGGAATTTCCATCCCATAAAAGTGCATATTTCTCTGTAATTCCAGAAGATCCATATTGCCCCAGGTACAAAAGACATAATCCTTTTCACACCATTTTAAAAAGGCCTTCATCGCTTTTTCGAACGGCAGTCCCTTCTGCAGTTCACTCAACTCTATATTGATGATTTCCTTTGTCTTATGATGAAGCTGCTTATAGATCTGCGGTCTTATCAGACATTCGAACTCATCTATTTTTCTAAACTGGGAATCCAGCTTAACAGCACCGATTTCAATAATTTCGAAAGGTATTAATTTATTCTCATGTGCTTTCCCTTCCGGGCTCTGGTTCCACTCTAAATCGACTACAATATAATTCATTGCTTCATTCTCCAGTCCGATTTTTACATATCTGTTCCAATTATATCAAAAATAAGTCTACTTTAAAACTATATTCTGTCTCTTTCATTATAATACTTTTTCTTTCAGATGGAAAGCTGTCTGTTTATTGAATTATTTTCGCTGTAAGCAAAAATTCATCACAGCAAAGCTTTTTACC
>CAJMQE010000146.1 GCA_905215405.1 uncultured bacterium | reverse complement strand
TTGTATCTGCTGCTTTGTATCTGCTGCTTTGTATCTGCTGCTTTGTATCTGCTGCCTGATTGCTGTTGCTGTTACAAATTTACCTAAATACAACAGCTTCCATGCAACGTACTTTAATGATTCTATCTATTATCCGTAAACATTTTCAGACAAAGGTTACAGCTTTTTGATTCCTCTACATGTTCCCATTGCCTTCCATTCAGACTGATATAGCCTTCTCCATCATCAAGATCGACTCCAGCGGTGGCATCTGATGCACGATACTCCACTGCTATCGGGCGATCCACACCTGGTGTCGTCACCTTAACGACAACCGCATATCTGCTGCCTTCTGTGATCGGGAACTCTTTATCAAGATTCACTGTATAATAACCTGCATTATCGAATTTTCCGGATTTCACACTTATTTTCCTGTCAAATGATGATGTATCTTCAAAGTCATTGACTAAATAAACTTCATAAGATGTATCGGCACCCGTTGCATAAAAGCTGACGGCTTTCAGTGATTCCTCACCCTGCGCGGTATACACATTTGAAAAGTATGCAGTCTCATCCTCATATCCCAGCTGTCCGACCCAGCCACACAGATCACTCTGATAAATGTTATCATAATTATCGGTATCTTCGATTCCTGTATACGAAACGTTATGCATGCCTATATTTGCATCGTAATATGATACATAGAACAGCCCTTTATTGCCAAATTTGCTTCCCCAGCTGTTCATACATAGAAATGCTCCATTTCCTTCTACTTTTCCGTTAAAATTAGATTTAGAATAGTTGTCATCCCATCCAACAATGACCACATCATGATTTGGTTTCTGTGTGCCGCTATAACAATACGCAAATTTACGCTGATTATAATAAACAGATGACTCTGCTGCACTGCTCATAGATGTGTAAAGAGATGACTCAACACCACCGTATAAGAAGACAGCCTTTTTTATCTTTTCAATATCTTTTCCCTGAATGACCTGTATTTCCTGCACATGTTTCAATGTCTCTGCATCTGGATTGCATATACCATCTCCATAAGGATCCTCTGCCTCTGCAACTGGTCCTTTCCAGGAAGCCAGATACGCCATAGCTCTGGTATAATCTCCACCATCGCTCTGTGTCGTCTGAAATCCATTATTCATGCTCATATTATCAACAGAAAATACTGTATTTTCTGTTGCAAGCAGACTTGATTCCATAGCCGTCAATGAAGCAAACGCCCAGCATGTATTTAGTTTTCCCTGATTCTTTACTGTTGGAAGTCTTCCAATATCAGCATAACTGAATTGTTCTGGCAACATATTATTTTCTGTATTCTGCTGCTCCATGGCAAGTGTTCTGCTGTCAATGTTCCAATCATATGAATAATCCAGTCCACGTTCAATTAGTTCTATTGAAATATAGAGTCTGCCCTGAACGTTTTCACTGACTTCACCGAACTCCTCAAGTGGAAACTCTTCATCATTAATTCGTACCGTATTGGCCTCATAATCTACTTTTAATATGCTGTTACCCTTCTGCATGAAAATACTGCCATCATCATAAACACAGAATGCGCAGGAAAAAAGCTCTGACACAGAATCCGCAAGAACCATCAACTGCCTGTTCTCATTCATATAAACAGACTCCGCTTCTGTTCCCATTTCTTCTCCATCTATAACAATGCTGACCGGATCTGCATCCTGATTATTTACATCTGCTGCAATCATCGTATTCCATTGTACCGGTACTACAGTACTGTCCGGATGATCGGCCCCAACTGCAATCCCTTCCTGGAACCACTTGCTTTTTACAAAGACCAGCACAATCACGGCAAATGTACAAAACCCTAAAATATATATCTTTTTTTCCTTCATACCAATACTCTGATTTCTACCTTATCAATATTTTATCAAGCCCATGACAAAATCATTAGAATCCTGTTTCTATAGCCGGTATTAATGCAATCCCAGCTATCTATTTCTAATGATTTTGTCCTGGCTCATATTTGCTTTCCAACAGATTTGCTCATCCATATTTCAGTATACTTTAACCCTTACAAATAACCGTCTTATGTGACTCGCAATCCTGCTTAGTTCTGACCTGTTGCGGACTCATCTGTTAAACAGACTTTCCACTACTGGTCAAACTCCCAACCCGCTTGTTTTAATACTTATCTAGATTCATTTCCTGGCTTTTTTGTCTTTGGTGGTTTAGGTCCCAGGAACTGATAAAAATACGTCTTAAGCATACCATTATAAATCTTACGATTCTTATCGGCTTTCTTCCCAAAATAACGTTCTGTATCTTCATAAGATGTAATTACATAGGCTGACCAAGAATCCAGCTTTCCAAATTGCTTTCCAAGTGCTGTGTAAATAGGTGGAAGTGTACTCTTATCTTCAAGTCGTTCCCCATATGGAGGATTTGTTATTACAAAACCAAATTTCTTTGGATGGCTCAGATTTTTTACATCTCTCTGCTGAAAATGAATCAGCTTGTCCACTCCGGCATTCGCTGCATTTTCTCTGGCAATTTTTATAACATCTTCATCAATATCGTAGCCCTGAATATCGACTGTAATGTCTTTGTCAATCATATCATTTGCTTCTTCAATTACATCATACCATTCCTGCTTTGGAATAATATTTGTCCAGTTTTCAGCTGTAAATGAACGATTCAGACCTGGTGCAATATTTGCTGCAATCATCGCTGCTTCAATCGGAATCGTACCACTACCGCAAAATGGATCCACAAGAATTCTGTCTTTGTGCCATGGTGTCAGCATGATCAATGCTGCTGCCAGACACTCAGAAATAGGTGCTTTTCCTGCAAGTGGTCTGTATCCTCTCTTATGAAGAGAATCTCCTGTTGTATCCATCCCAATTGTTACTTCATCTTTTACGATTGTTACTCTGAGCGGATATTCATTTCCATCTTCTTTGAACCAGTCAACTTTATATTTCCCCTTCAGTCTTTCTACAATAGCTTTTTTAACAATTGACTGAATATCAGAACTACTGAAAAGTTTACTATTTACTGAGTTCGCTTTTGTTACCCAGAACTTTCCATCAACAGGAATCAATTTCTCCCATTCTACTGCTTTCGTCTGATCGAACAGTTCTGTAAATGTTACTGCCTTAAATCTAGCTGCTTTTAACAATACACGCTCTGCTGTTCTTAAACATATATTTGCCCGGCAGATAGCTTCTGCATCGCCGATAAATGTCACCTTACCATCTTCGACCTGGCTAATCTCATATCCCAGATCAATAATTTCTCTTTTTAATACTGATTCCAGTCCAAAATGACATGGTGCAATCAATTCAAATGTATTCATATATCACCTATATATTACGATACGTAATATCTTCAGCTTCACAAACATTCCGCTGAATTCCTTTCCCAAAAATGTTGTTATCAAAAGTTCTGACAACTGTTACTTCTATATTATAGCCTCACCGTTTTACTGTCAATGGATTAATCCTGTCAATCCCGCTGTAATGCCTATCGTGTGCCTGTTTTACCTGCATTTCTAATCTATTCGAAATTTCATAAATATTTATCTTGAAATTTATCTTAAAATTCCTACGTAGCTATTGAGAAATCCATATGAATCTATTTGGGGAATTCTTACATTTCTATTGAACATTCCATATGAATCTATTTGGCAATTCTTACATTTCTATTGAGCATTCCATAAGAATCTATTTGGGA
The DNA here is from genome assembly GCA_905215405.1 of uncultured bacterium. GTDB lineage: Bacteria > Bacillota > Clostridia > Lachnospirales > Lachnospiraceae > CAJMQE01. Next base: position 1,662 of record CAJMQE010000146.1, on the reverse strand, counting down.
ATCCTTACATTTCTATTGAAGATTCCATAGGAATCTATTTGGGAATCCTTACATTTCTATTGAAGATTCCATAAGAATCTATTTGGGAATCCTTACATTTCTATTGAACATTTCATAAGAATCTATCTGGGAATCCTTACATTTCTATTGAATATTCATAAGAATCTATTTTGGTATCCTTACATTTCTATTGAACATTCCATAAGAATCTATTTTAGAATCCTTAAGTTCCAATTTAATAACTGTTATTCCTTTTTCTAACTTTATAAAAAAGCAGCATACCTCCCCCAAAAAAATAATTAGGGTCTGCATACTGCTTTAATCTAACCTGCAATATATAAAATTTTACCCATTCGTAAGCATAAATACTATCCCATCAAAAAATGATCAAGGCACACTAAAATGATCTGTTCTTGACCAGATTTCTTCCACGATACATATTGATTCCACCAATAACGGACTTGGTCATATAACCGATTCCACTGAGGAGTTTCGCCGCAATCATACTATTAGCGCCACGCTCACAATATAAAACAATCATTTTTTTCTTATTTAATATATTTAACCTGTCAAGTTGGTCATAATGACTCTGCAGATACTCAAATTCAATATTTATGGAATTTAAAATGTGCAACCTTTTATATTCACTGGAATCTCTTAAATCAACAATAACTGCATCCGGATTATTTACATATGCATCTAACATTCTGACACTGATTGTTTCAAACTCCATTGTCAAAAACCTTTCCTACCCCTATATATTTATAATATTTGTCTCTGTCTGAAACGTGTATGTATAAAAAGAAAAAGATTTTATTTCAATATTTCATCAATGACCGGTATAGTATGGCCACGTCGAAATAAAAATAAAATCTTTTTCCTTTTCTTTTACACTTCAACAGTCTTCGACATCGTTTCAATTGTAAAAAATCTCTTTACAACTTGACGATTACAACTGCTCAGCATATTTTCATCAAATATTTGATTTCCAACTTACAATGCCTTAAAAATCTCAGATCCTGTCAATTAGTAATTGCAGTTTTCTGAATCATTGCTGTAGCTATTTGAGCTCTTGTTTGAACTCTTGTTATTATAGCTGTTGTTTGAGCTATTGTAGCTTGAGCTGTTTTTTGAACTATTGTTTGAATTGTTCTTTGAGCTGTTATTATAGCTGCTGTTATTTGAGCTATTGTTTGAGCTGTTATTGTAGCTTGAATTGTTTGAGCTATTGTTATAGCTTGAGTTATTTGAATTGTTGTAGCTTGAGTTATTTGAGCTATTGTTATAGCTGTTGTTATAGCTTGAGCCATTCTTTGATGAATTGTAGCTGTTGTTGTTTGATGATGAGTTGTAGCTGTTGTTTGAATTATTCTTTGCCATGATAATAAATCCTCCTAAATAGTTGTAATAAATTTTACATAAACTAGTATGGCTTTTTTAGCATTTATTATTCATCATCTGCGAACTATTTTTTAACTATGATTCGATCACCATTCTCCAGTCTTATTATATTGCTTTTACAGGTTCAACTATTTGCTTTGATTCTAGATTACCTTCTTTGCCTGTCTATATCTATATCTATATCTATATCTATATCTATATCTATGTCTATGTCTATGTCTATGTCTATGTCTATGTCTATGTCTATGTCTATGTCTATGT
>CAJMQE010000145.1 GCA_905215405.1 uncultured bacterium | reverse complement strand
ATAGCAGGTAAAAAGCTTTGCTGTGATGAATTTTTGCTTACAGCGAAAATAATTCCAATCGATGCGATATTGTGTAAAAGAAATAAATATGGTATGATAGTAGATATGGATAGAATAAGACAAGCATATTGTTCAGACAACATTTTAATGTGGTTTGATATCTTTTATAGCAATGAAAAGACAGAATAGCATCATTGATGATAACATAAATGTAATTATTTTGATTAAATGAATAAATACACTATCAAATTAAATGATAAATACACTATCAAATTGAATGATAAATGCTGTATTAAATTGAATAATAAATGCATTATCAATATGTAACTAAAGCGAATAAAAGGAGACAAAGACATAGATGAGTAAGGTCTTGATTATAGGTGGCGGCGCTGCCGGTATGATGGCGGGTATTATGGCTGCCAGAAATGGACATACCGTTACCATATTTGAAAAAAATGAAAAACTGGGTAAAAAGTTATTTATCACAGGAAAAGGAAGATGTAATCTGACGAATGCAGGTGACAATGAAGATCTGCTAAATAGTATCGTCTCCAACAAGAAATTTATGTATAGCGCATTTAGTGGCTTCAGTAACTATGACACGATGGGATTCTTTGGAGAGTTAGGGCTGGATATTAAGGTTGAACGAGGTAACAGAGTATTTCCTGAATCTGATAAGTCGTATGATGTAATTGGAACGCTGGAACGTGAACTGAAGCAATTAAAAGTGAAAATTGGACTGAATACTGCAGTAGAGTCTGTACATGAAAAAGATGGAAGTTTTTCTTATCTGATCACTTCAGACGGGGACAGAGTTAGCGGAGATGCCTGTATTGTTGCAACAGGCGGAAACTCCTATCAGTCAACTGGTTCAACAGGAGATGGATATAAATTCGCAAGAAAGCTGGGATTACATGTTACAGAAATCCTTCCAGCGCTTGTTCCATTCTCAGTGAAAGAAGAATGGAGCATGGATCTACAAGGGCTTAGCCTTAGAAATGTAGAAGTGAAAGTTATGAAAGGTAAAAAAGAGTTATATTCCGATTTTGGCGAACTTCTTTTTACACATTTTGGCGTTAGTGGGCCAACGGTTCTTAGTGCCAGCAGTTATGTCGCAAAAGAAATCAAGAATACACCATTAACACTTCATATAGATTTGAAACCAGCATTAAGCGAGGAACAGCTAGATGAAAGAATCTTGCGTGATTTTAAAGAAGAAATGAACAAAAGTTTCAAAAATTCACTTGATAAACTGCTTCCTAAAAAAATGATTCCGGTCATTATAAAACTCAGTGATATTCCAGAATTTAAGAAAATAAATGAAATTTCAAGAGAAGAGAGACTTCGTCTGGTCAGTCTGATGAAAAATCTGGAATTGACACTCACTGGATTGAGAGGCTTCGGTGAAGCGATCGTCACACAGGGTGGCGTCGATGTAAAAGAAGTGAATCCATCCACAATGGAATCAAAAAAAGTTAAGAATTTGTTCTTTACAGGAGAAGTGCTTGATGTAGATGCTGTTACTGGTGGTTTCAATTTACAGATTGCTTGGTCAACAGCTTTCGCTGCAGCACAGGCAATTAATAAATAATCATTTAAAGTTTTGAAGGATCAAGTCAAAGTGATTGAGGAGAGAAAATTTTATTTCCACAATCTTTTACAAAAAGATTGATCAGCTATTTTCCTTTCTTTATTAACAAATTAGTAATTGATGTTTATTATATTAATAAATTTAGCAATAAATAAAAAGAAAATAAAGTCCGGCAAATGAAATCTATTGGTATATTTTTTGAGATGACTTTACAGGATTTTTAAAGTACAATATAAAGGAGCATAAAAATAATGTCATATTCAATCGCAATTGATGGACCTGCAGGAGCAGGAAAAAGTACAATCGCAAAGAGAATTGCTAAGGAGTTACAGTTTATTTACGTAGATACGGGAGCTATGTATCGTGCTATGGCTGTATATTTTATGAAACATGCTATAGAACCTGGCAATGAGGCAGAGATTAATAATGCATGCGAAGATGTCGATATAACTATTGAGTACCTGAATGGTGAACAGCAGGTGATCCTGAATGGTGAAAATGTTACTCCGATTCTTAGAACCGAAGAAGTTGGTAAGATGGCTTCTAAAACTTCAGTATATGCAAAAGTAAGAAGCAAACTTGTAGATTTACAGAGAAAGCTTGCTACAACAGCAAATGTGATCATGGATGGAAGAGATATCGGTACAACAGTCCTTCCAAATGCAGAAGTGAAAATTTATCTGACAGCCAGCGTTGATGCGAGAGCGAAGAGAAGGTTTGAAGAGTTAAAAGAAAAGGGCGAAAATCCCGTATATGATGATATTAAAGAAGACATTGAAAAAAGGGATTATGCCGATATGCATAGAGAAAATTCTCCTCTCAGACAGGCAGAGGATGCAATTCTTGTAGATTCTTCCGATATGACAATCGATGAAGTAGTTGAAAAAATTATTTCTATAAAAAAAGCAAAATAATTAAAAAAACTCTAATAATTGGAGGATTTATGGAAACAATACTAGCAAAGACAGCAGGGTTTTGCTTTGGAGTTAAAAGAGCAGTTGATAAAGTTTATGAGCAGGTTGGAAAATCGAATGTGTACACTTACGGTCCAATCATTCATAATGAAGAAGTGGTCAGCGACCTTGAAAAAAAAGGCGTTACAGTGATTAATTCACTGGAAGAATTAGATCAGGTATCAACTGGAACAATCATCATCAGATCACACGGCGTTGCGAAAGACGTCTATGATAAAATAAAAGAAAAGGGTATGGAGATCATTGATGCAACATGTCCTTTCGTCCTGAAGATTCATAAAATTGTACAGGAAGAGAGCAATAACGGTAAAAAAATCGTAATTATCGGTAATGCTCATCATCCTGAAGTCGAAGGAATTCAGGGTTGGTCATCTACACCTGTGGAAGTGATAGATTCAGTGGAGCAGGCAAAAGCTTTGAAGATTGAATCAGGTGAAAAAATATGTGTGGTATCACAAACGACATTTAATTACAAGAAATTTCAAGAATTAGTTGAAATTATTTCAAAAAAGAGTTATGATATTCTTATTCGTAATACAATTTGCAATGCTACTGAGGAACGTCAGACTGAGGCTAAGGAGATTGCCCAGAAGGCAGACACTATGATAGTGATTGGTGGCAAGAGCAGCTCAAATACAAGAAAGCTGTACGAGATCTGCAAGAATGAATGTGAGAACACGTATTATATACAGACACTAAAAGACCTGGACTTATACAAGTTTAGCTCCGCAGGCTGCATAGGTATTACAGCAGGGGCATCGACCCCAAAAAATATTATCGAGGAGGTTCATACTAATGTCAGAATTAAGTTTTGAACAAATGTTAGAAGAATCATTTAAGACAATACATACAGGAGAAGTTGTAGACGGTACAGTCATCGGTGTCAAAGAAGATGAAATTATCCTTAACATCGGTTATAAGGCTGATGGTATTATTTCACGTAGTGAATATACAACAACACCTAATGTAGATTTAACAACTGTTGTATCTGTTGGAGATGCAATGCAGGCAAAAGTCCTTAAAGTAAATGATGGAGAAGGACAGGTATTATTATCTTATAGAAGACTTGTAGTAGATAATGGTAATAAGAAATTAGAAGAAGCATTTAACAACAAAGAGGTACTTACAGCTAAGGTTGCTCAGGTACTTGATGGTGGTTTAAGTGTAATTATCGATGAAGCAAGAGTATTCATCCCAGCAAGCCTTGTTTCAGATTCATATGAAAAAGACTTATCAAAGTATGCTGATAAAGAAGTAACATTCGTTATCACAGAATACAACCCAAGAAGAAGAAGAGTAATCGGTGACTGCAAGCAGTTAATCGTTGCTAAGAAAGCAGAACATGCGAAAGAAGTTCTTGCTACACTTGAAGAAGGTATGACAATTGAAGGTACTGTAAAGAATGTTACAGACTTCGGTGCATTTATTGATTTAGGTGGAGTTGACGGTCTTCTTCATATTTCTGAAATGTCATGGGGAAGAACAGAAAATCCTAAGAAGCTTTTCAAAGTTGGTGATTCTGTTAAGGCATTCATTAAAGAAATCAACGGAACAAAGATTGCTTTAAGCTTAAAATACCCAGACCTTAATCCTTGGACAACAGCTCCTGAAAAATACGCTGTTGGAAACGTTGTAACTGGTAAAGTTGCAAGAATGACAGATTTTGGTGCATTCGTTGAATTAGAACCAGGTGTTGACGCACTTCTTCATGTTTCACAGATCGCAAAAGAACATGTAGACAAGCCAGCAGATGTTTTATCAATTGGTCAGGAAGTAGAAGCAAAGGTTGTTGATTTCAACGACGTTGACAGAAAGATCAGCCTTAGCATTAAAGCTTTATTAAGAGATAATGAAGCTGAAGATGGTCAGACAGAAGAATAATTCTTTCATTTGACATTGAGTATCAGAGATATGGAAAGATGAGAGATTCCTTTCATATCATATAAAGAATAACGAAAGATTAAGATGCATTATAACTGAATAGGAATATCGGTTATAATGCATTTTTTATTTGAGGTGAGCGTATGATAAGAGATTATGAGGATTTTAAAAAAGAAGTATTAGGACTTACGGGGATTGATCTGAATGCTTATAAAGAAAGACAGATGAAAAGAAGAATCGATACATTGATCGATCGAAATAAATTTGATGGTTATGACAGCTATACAAAGGCATTAAGAGCTGATAAAGATAAACTGGAAGAGTTTGTAAACTATCTGACGATCAATGTTTCTGAATTTTATAGAAATCCAGCATTATGGAAGACTCTCGAAGAAGTGGTTCTTCCTGATCTGATTTCAAAATTTGGTCAAAATCTTAAAATCTGGAGTGCTGCTTGTTCAACAGGTGATGAACCATACTCACTTGCTATGGTACTTGCTAAAAAAGTACCTTTGAATAAAATACATATTATTGCTACAGATATTGATAAGCAGGTTCTTGAAAAAGCACAGATGGGCATTTATGGGGCGAATAGCCTGAAGGGCCTTCCTGATGAATATAAGAACAAATACTTTGAAAAAATGGGAGAGAAAGCGTTTAAGATCTCAGATGATATCAAAAAATGTGTTGAATTTAAACAGCAAAATCTCTTAAAGGATAAATATCCTGCAGGCTGTCATCTGATTGTATGTAGAAATGTAATGATCTATTTTACAGAAGACGCAAAAACTGAAATCTATAAAAAATTCCATGATTCACTTGTCACAGACGGTTGTCTTTTTGTTGGTAATACAGAGCAGATTATTCAACATAAAGAACTTGGATTTGGATTTAATAAATTATTCTTCTACAATAAATTGTAATTTGAATAGGAAATTATAATTCGTAGTTGAAGATAAAATTTATATATGCAATATTAATTCGTATATGAAATAAAATAAGTAATGAAATAAGAAATATGGTTGGTATAAGAAACCCGGTTATGCAAAAGTAATCGGGTTTCTTCTTGTCACGGAGTCATCGCTACATGATATCTATTTGTGAATGAACCATTCAGAAATACTGAATATACAAATATCGTAAGCGCGACATAAACTATCGTATTGATTTTACTTAGTTTCTATGTTTTAG
>CAJMQE010000144.1 GCA_905215405.1 uncultured bacterium | reverse complement strand
TTGACGTCTTCCCCCTGTATAACAGGGGGTTTTATTGTATATACAATAAAAAAGCGGACATCCTGTCCGCTTTCTCTCTTTTTTATTAGATACGAATTTTTCTATTAGATCCGAAATTTTCTATTAGATTCGAAATCCATCCTAAAGAGGTAGATGAATTCTATAATTTATCCGTTACTTCTCTGTTTCTAATGTATTTCTACTCTGTTTTTAATTTGTTTTACTCTATTTGTAATTTGTTTCTAATCTATTAGCGATCTTCTTTTTCCGCGCGTTCCAGTTCCTCTAACTGATTTGCAAGCTGTGCGAACTGCTGTAATGTCAACGCTTCCCCACGAATTCCTGCTGGCAGATCCATTGCTGCAATTGCTTTCTGAATGATCTCCTTGGAAAAATGTAACTCTCCACTATTATTGAGTCCATTTGCAAGCGTTTTTCTTCTCTGATTAAAAGATGCGCGAATAATGCGGAACATTAGCTTCTCGTTATCCACAGAAACTGGTTTTTCCGTATGTCTTGTCAACTTAATTACTGCAGAATCCACATTTGGGCGTGGCATAAAACAACTTGCTGGAACTACAAGAACGATCTGTGGCTCCGCATAATATTGTACTGCAAGCGAAAGTGCACCATAGTCTTTCGTACCTGGTCCCACCTGCATTCTATCTGCAACTTCCTTTTGCACCATGATCGTAATACTATCGAGTGGTACACCACTTTCGAACAGCCCCATAATAATCGGAGTCGTAATATAGTAAGGCAGATTTGCAACGACCTTAATTGGACGTCCACCATTTTTCTCCTCAGCCAGTTTTCTGATATCCACCTTCAGAACATCTTCATTAATGACAGTTACATTATCATATGCACTCAGTGTATCTTTCAGAATTGGAATCAGTTTTGTATCTATCTCAACAGCAGCGACTTCTCGTGCATTTTCACACAAAATCTGTGTCATGGTACCAATACCAGGTCCGATTTCCAAAACAAAGTCATCCTTTGTCACTCCGGCCTCACGCACGATCTTCTCTACTACATTGGCATCTATCAGAAAGTTCTGTCCGAACTTTTTCTGGAATACGAAGTCATATTTTCTGATAATCTCAAGCGTATTGGTTGGATTACCAAGATGCTTTACATTCTTATATTCCTCATTTATTGTCATTTAAATTACCTCCGTAAGATAACATTATATACTTTTCATCTGTAGAAATGCAACTACTAGTTAAGCGTCATTTTTTCAGCAAGCGCACGACGATACACATCATATTTTCCCACGCCCTCTGCATAAATTGTAAAGCCCAGTTTCTTTGCCAGATTTACCGATGCCGTATTTTGTGGATCTGTGCACAACATAACAGCCTCGATACCCAGTTCTTCCCATGCATACTGTAAAATAGCCTTACAACACTCATATGCATACCCTTTCCGTTGTTCATCCTTTGCGACCAGATATCCAAGTTCTACCTCGAGCGTACCATCGATTTCCCTGTTCTCCAGTCCCATTCTTCCAATTAATCTGCCACTGTTCTTTTCAAACACAAGCCAGAGTCCATACCCATAAAACCCATACATATTTTTGATATAGGCCTGTGTGAAAGCCAGTTCCTCCTCATATGCATACAACGGTTCTACAAATTGCGTAATGGATGGATCCGCATAAATGTATGCAAGATCCTCAAGGTCTCCTGTAGTAATTTCCCGTACCAGGAGTCGATCCGTTTCAAGAATTTTTACTGGCTGTTTATGATGACGGCAAAATACCATTTCTAAAAAATCCAGCGTAATTCCCTGCTCATCTAAAACAATATAAGCCGCTTTTCCATGATAATCACTTCCAAAACCAAGAATTGCAGGTCCCGTCTTTTGCCCCTTCTTCTCATCAGTTTGATTTTCGGTATTTCCCGTTATACCACTTTCCCATACCTCTGCAGTTCCGGCTTGGGCTTTCTCGACTTCCAACAGGCTATCCTGACTTGTAATAATTAAAGATTCCTCTGCCAGATCGTTATTATATTCCTGCATATCTCTGATTTCTATCCGCCGGTTCTTTTCCAATACCAGCTCTGTATTATTTACAGTTGCCCTCAGTTTTCCTGTCAGACTGTTCTTTTTCCCATCTTCATCAGCCAGTGCGATCCATACGTACTTTAACTGCATCCCTTATACCTCCCGGTTCTTATCGTTACCACATCTGCCATTCTCCATCTCTGCAACATTCAAAAGACGATAATGAGCAGACTATTGCAGTAAATCTGTAAAATCTGTATAAATATGTCAATTATTCACATAATAAATAGAAATGCACAATTTGTATTCTTGGGACTAATGCAAAGCACCAGTGATACTATATTATGCGATAAAAGTTTGACTTTTACTATAATCTTATATAAAATGTTGCATGTAGTAAAGCAAAAAATAAAAGTAGATAAAAAGGAAGGTAACAAAATGGCAAATAAAAATCCTATCGTTACATTTACAATGGAAAATGGCGATGTCATGAAAGCTGAGCTTTATCCTGAAATCGCACCTAATACAGTAAATAATTTCATCAGCCTGGTAAAGAAAGGGTTCTATAATGGACTTATTTTCCACAGAGTCATCGCTGGTTTCATGATCCAGGGTGGAGATCCTGAAGGAACTGGTATGGGTGGTCCTGGCTACTCAATTCATGGCGAATTCAGCCAGAACGGTTTTGACAATACATTAAAACATGACACTGGTGTTCTTTCCATGGCACGTGCACAGCATCCAGATTCAGCTGGTTCCCAGTTCTTCATTATGCATGCTCCAGCTCCTCATCTTGATGGTGCTTATGCAGCATTTGGTAAATTAACAGAAGGTGTTGATGTCCTCAATGCAATCGCTGCAACTGATGTTGACTGGAACGATAAGCCTCGTAATCCACAGGTTATGAAGACAGTAACTGTTGATACATTTGGTGTTGATTACGAAGAACCAGAAACAATGTAATCAAAACTGCACAACAGCACATACTATATAACTAAATAAAAGACTTCCTGCAGACAGAACTAGTTCAGATTCAATGATCTGATACAGTTCCGTCTCCAGGAAGTCTTTTTTATTTGCATGACTAGAAAGAACCACCGCCACCACCGAAGGTATTTCCACCGCTTCCAGTATGCGTAGAACTTCCACCATTATTGTGATTCGTTTCAATTTTATGTTTCACCACTGTTGTGTTAATGAAGATATCTCTTCGGTCTCTGACATCAAACTTATGATCCCTTGTATAAGTCTGACTGCCGACCGTCATCTGTGCTCGCGCATTATGTGCCATCACAGCAACAACAACTCCGCCCACGGCCAGTGAAATGAGAATTTTGAGCCACCAGTGATCTAACAGACGCTGCGACAGACTTTGGTCCTTCGCCGTTGAGCTTCCATTAGGCAGGCTCTTCATATCTGTAGCGACCTTCTCAACAAATATCTTACATGCCGCATAATACTGGTTATTTTTCAACTTGGCAGTCACTGCATTATTGATTGATTCCAGTCTGCTGTCACTCAGATAAGTAATTGCATTTCCCGATGTTGCAATCCAGGTTTTCCTGCTCTGCATATCAATCAGAAGCAGTACCCCGTCTCCATGTGCCTTATCATATCCCAGATTATATTCCATAAATGCATCTTCTGCATAATCTCTTGGCGATTTTCCTTCATTGTTATTGATCGTTACAATTGCTATATCTGTCTCTGTCTGCTGTGCTGTCTGTACACACAGACTTTCCAGTTCATCCCTCTCTGTCACTGATAACAGACCTGCATTATCGTAGACCTTCTCCTGCTGGGCATCAAATCCCATCAAAATACAGGACAACAGTGCAATTGCAGCCACGAGTACCACATTCCATTTTCTAAAACGTCTTGTCATCTTGTTTATCATAACAGCAGCCCTCCAATCATTGTTACAATCAGTGTGGCCACACTAATTCCTGCGAACCATCCAATTGCCCTGTTACGGCTGATCGGTCTGTCTGCCACGATTTTACCAGTCTGACCATTCAGCATGAACTGATAATTCTTCCCCGCATAGCGGTAATTCAGAATCCAGACCGGGAACAATGCATATTCATGATTTGTACAGCTGGTATCAACATGATTATTGATTACGCTGACTGTGGAATAGCCCATGATCGTACCTCTTGTAATATCGGTCATATATTGTTTTGCCCGGCTCTCCGCACGAGACTGCATTTCATCATACGTATAATTATATTTTTCTGACAGATATCCGGATAGATACGGCATTTTAAATGGTACCATTTCCGAGTACTGGAACGGTTCCATCTTATCCATCAGATCATCCGGCATCTTTTCCGAAGCATCTGCTGGAATCTTTTCAAAATCCGCAGCTACATTTCTATGTACGGAATAGTGATCCGTATAAATGTACTGCCAGTCTCCATGTCGTTCACTTCTGGTTCTGGTCGCTGCTGCTTCCATATCATCCGTACCTGAATAATCGTACAGCCAGAATGGCACATACATACCTGTTATCTTCTCTATTGTGCTTTGTGATACCAGGCTCTTGGGTGTCAATGGCCCCTTTTTCATCCAGTTTCGATAGATTTCCTGAGCTTTTGTTTTGTCAATTTTAAATGGGATCACCGTCGATGGAGAAAAGTCTCCTTCCAAACGATCTTCCACAAGTGTTGGATTTCCACAATAAGTACAAATTGTAGCCGATGTATGCTGATCTGTCAGCAGCTCTGCTCCACAGCTGGAACAATGAAAAATCTTGACCTTTTCCTGTGTTCCCCTCTCAGCATTTCCCTGTGAACTTTCCTGTGTATCATCCTGTTCAGCCTGATTTGTATTGCTCTGTTCTTCGTCCCCGCCGTCTTCTCCATCAGTCTTGTCATCCGTATGATTTGCCTTATAATACTGCTCATATTCATCAACACTCATACTATTATCGCAATGTGGACAAACAAGCTTCTGTTTTGCCCCATCAAATTCCATTGCAGATCCGCAGGACGGACATTTGTAAGTAATTGTCATACTCCCTCTATTCCGCACTTTTGTGCAACTTATTTATTACTCCTATTACCTGTGATCTTTCATCATAATTGAACCACTCACTGGCCAATTCGGATGAAAATTGATTCTTTCAGCTATCAATAATTATACCTGATATTTTTTCATATGTAAGACTAAAACGAAATATTCATAATCCAGAAAGAAAAAATATTCTGTTATAATTTCTTCCAGATCAGACTTTCTTATTATAAAAATAAATGCTCTGAATTTCAATGTATGAGTCATATTTTTCCATATTTATTTATGTAAGCCTTTATTTATTGTGCTAGTTGTATAATAATTCTAGTAGTTCTTTTTATTATTTATACACATTAACTAATACAAACAGCCTACTTATTCACATTTTGTTCATATTTCATTCAAGAATCTTTTACATTATAAACATTTTTTCTTCATAGTTCATGCTTATACTATTACTTGTATCCACAAGAAGTTACTTATTAATAACTTAATAGTTTTTTTCATAAGACAGAGTTGTTAAGACCGATAACAACTCTCCTCCCTTTCTTTAGGTAGAGCCATCGTTGTAAACCGATAACAACGATGGCTCTAATGGTATCTAAAAATAGAAAATAAAAAAGGAAAGCGGGTAGGAGGTAAATAATTATTTTATTTACCGTCCTCCCACACCACCGTACGTA
>CAJMQE010000143.1 GCA_905215405.1 uncultured bacterium | reverse complement strand
AAGGACTTTCACCCATTAGAAACGTGCGCCGCCAGGCGCACAATAAAAAAAGCAGAAAAGATTGCTCTCTCCTGCTTTTGTTTCTTTTTACTTCTATACGATTAAATCATAAACATTTCTTTGGTGAAAGCAACATCCTGCTTCATCTGTTTGCTGAGGCTTTCCACTGAGTCGAACTTCATCTCCGGCCGTTGAAAATGCTTCAAAAATACCTCAATCGTTTCACCGTAAACATCTTCATTAAAATCGAATAAAAACGTTTCTACGCTGATCTGCTTTTTGTCTGTAATCGTCGGTTTTGTCCCAATATTGGTTATACCCAGATATTTAATGCCCTTTACGATTGTTTCAGAAGCATATACGCCATTTGGCGGAAGGATCTTACTTTCCGGTGGATAGATATTAACTGTCGGGATTTCAATCGTACGACCGATCTGATTGCCTCTGACAATAACGCCTTTCACCGAATATGGTCTGCCAAGCAGCATATTTACTGTTTCCATATGGCCGATCTTTAATTCTTCTCTTACAAATGTACTACTGATCTCTCGGTCTTCATATTTCTCTTTTTCAAGAACAATTGTCTCATATCCGTACTTTTCTGACAGATCTATGAGCATTTGAGCATTCCCTGCTTTGTCTTTTCCAAAAGAGCAGTCTGGTCCGGCCACGATGCATTTCGTATGCAGCTGCTTTACAAGAATCTCGCTGATGAATTCCTCTGCATCCATGTTCATGAATTTTTCGCTAAAAGGATATTCGATCATGACATCAACACCAAGATCTTCTACAATTTCTCTTTTCTCACTGTTGACTGTTATATAATATTGCTGAGATGCAGGACATATCTTCAAAGGCATTCTGTCAAATGTAAAGACAACACTCTGACAATTGTATTCCTCCGCTTTTTCAAGCACCTTTGCAATTAGTTTCTGGTGACCTATGTGAACGCCGTCAAATTTTCCTAATGTTACGACGGAAGCTCTGTCAAAACAGAAATCATCTGTATTATGTATATAGTCCACTTTCGTTCACGCACCTTTCAATAGTTTCTTTCACTTTGTATTTTCGTTCTGTTCACTGTCATAAAAAATCTTAACAGGTTTGAACATTTCCCCTTCCAGTTTGTAGATTCCGATAAATCTTGCGCCGGTATCGTAGACACGTACCATCTCTAAATCGCAGATTTCCGGTGTTTCTTCAACACATGTTACTGGGAACTGATTTCCATTATAAATAAGCTTACTAAAATCATCACCGACAACAATTTTAGTATAATCAGGGAACATGGCATCAACGGATTTAATATAGTTTCCGATTTCACCATTTGCTACATATTTTTCGATCTGTTCGAGTGTCAGACTGTCCTTCACACAGAATTCACTGACTCTGGTTCTTTTGAGGGACTTCATGCAGGCTCCACAACCCAGTTTTTCCCCTACATCCTGGCACAATGTCCTGATATAGGTTCCTTTGCTGCATTCAACTGTAAATGTCACCGTTTTTTCATCGCTGTCATCCAGATTCATTTCATTGATCAGAATGGATTTGATCTGTACTGTTCTTGGTTTTCTCTCAACCTCAATACCAGCACGGGCCAGTTCATAGAGTTTTTTTCCATTGTGCTTTAATGCAGAATACATAGGTGGAACCTGATCGTATTCACCAATAAAGCTTTCAATTGTTTCAACCACTGTTCTGGCTTCCACGTTCACAGCAGCTTCTGTCAGGACCTTACCTGACACATCCTGCGTATCCGTAGTTTTTCCCAGCAGCATGACCGCTTCATACACTTTATCTTTGTCCGTCAGCATATCACAGAGCTTGGTACCACGGCCAAGACAGACTGGTAATACTCCAACTGCATCAGGATCCAGTGTTCCTGTATGCCCTATTTTTTTCTGATGAAAGATACCACGCAGTTTTGCAACTACATCATGGGATGTAAACCCTTTTTCTTTGTATACATTTATAATTCCATTAATCACTATTCATAACTCCTAAGTCAGGCTTTTTCAGGCTCGAACTGTAATTCAAGCTGTGCACCAATATTATTGATGATATCATAAACGGTTCCGTGTGCAGAAAATCCAGCTGCTCTCACATGACCACCACCACCAAAATATACTGCTATCCTGCTGACATCAATATAATTCTTAGAACGCATACTGACTTTATATTCATTGATTCCGATCTGATAAAGGAAAATGGCGACTTCCACGCCTTCTGTCAAGCGAAGCTGTTCAATAACGCCACCAAGTTGTTTCCCATCAACACCGTAAAACTGCATTTCCTCTTCTGATACTACTGAGAAGATACATTTTCCATCATAAAACAATACACTTTCCAGTAAAGCCCTGCCAAGAATTTGATTCTGTACATAAGTCTTTTTATAAAAACTATTATCAATAATATCAGAATATGGAATTCCTTTTTCCATAAGTTTTCCGGCAATCCCCATCGTTCTGGCAGATGTACAGCTGTATTTAAATACCCCTGTATCGTGGATAATTCCCGTATAAAGGCATTCTGCGACCGGACGATCGATCAGTTCTTCCTCTAGCACCGTGTAGAGCACTTCACAGGAGGAACTAGCCTTTGGATCAACAACATTTACATCTGCATACTGAATATTACTGATATGATGATCGATACAGATCGTCTTTTTCGCCTGATGAAAATATTTTGCAAATGGACGAATTCTTTCTGTATCACTACAGTCAAGGACGAAGAATATATCATATTCCACGTCCTCGCCTGCAGTATTTTTGATTTTATCAAAATTTCGAATATATTCAAATTCTTTCCCAGGTTGCTCAAGATATACATCAACCATAATTTCCGGCATATTGGCTGTAATATAATTGTACAGCCCCATGACCGAACCAACACAGTCGCCATCTGGTCTTACATGCCCTGTAATACCTACTCGTACTGCATTAGAAAGTTCTTTTGCTAAGTCCATAAATGAACACCTCTTTATATATCCTTATTCTTGTGTGCCCTTATTAACCTGATCGATTAATTTAGACATATTAACACCATATTCAATAGACTGGTCCAGGATGAATTTAATTTCCGGTGTATTACGAAGATTCACAGTTTTGGCAAGCTTTGTTCTGATAAATCCCTCAGCCTTTTTAAGGCCTGCAAGTGTATCTTTCTGTGACTGTTCGTTACCAAGTACACTGATATAAGCTTTACAGCTCTTTAAATCCGGTGCAACTTCCACTGTTACAACTGAAGTAAGTGGATTGACACGTGGATCTTTGATCTCACTACGGATGATATTACTTAATTCTCTCTGGACTTCACCATTAATTCTGGTATTTTTAATACTATTTTTTCTCATACACTAAGTCCTTTCTTTTTTGAATAATAAATGATAATGTCCGTACCAGGTACAAACATTATCATATATTAATCACTCTATAAATCTAACAGCTTACTTTCTTGGTACTTCTACCATTTCATATGCTTCAATCATATCGCCTTCTTTGATGTCATCAAATCCAGCAAATACAAGACCACATTCATAACCTGCTTTTACTTCTTTTACTTCATCTTTAAATCTCTTCAGAGTTGCAAGATCACCTTCGAAGATCTGTTTGTCATCTCTTGTGATTCTTACCTTGGACTTCTTCGTTACACGACCATCAACAACAAGTGCACCAGCGATATTACCAATACCGGAAGCCTTGAAGATCTGTCTGATTTCTACATGACCAATTACCTGTTCTTCAAAGATTGGTTCAAGCATACCATTTAACGCTGCCTGAACATCTTCAATTGCATTGTAAATGACACTGTAAAGTCTGATATCAACTTTTTCTGTATCAGCAACGATTCTTGCCTGATTATCAGGTTTAACATTGAAACCGATGATAATTGCATTTGATGCAGAAGCCAGAGTTACATCAGATTCATTGATGTTACCAACACCACCATGAATGATCTTAACGGCAACTTCATCATTTGATAACTTAACCAGACTCTGTTTTACTGCTTCTACTGAACCCTGAACATCAGCCTTAACGATCAGGCCAAGTTCCTTAACATTACCAGCTTTGATCTGATCAAACAGATCATCCAGTGATAATTTTGCTTTTGTATCATCAAGAAGCTTTTCTCTGCCTTCTCTGATAAATGTTTCTGCAAAGTTTCTGGCTTCTTTTTCATTTTCAACTGCAACGATAATTTCGCCTGCATTTGGAACATCATTTAAGCCCTGTACTTCTACTGGAGTAGATGGACCAGCAGATTTTACTCTTCTGCCCTTATCATCTATCATAGCACGAATCTTACCATGACTTGCACCGGCTGCAACATAATCTCCAACATGAAGAGTACCTTTCTGTACAAGAACAGTAGCAACAACACCTTTACCTTTATCCAGTTTGGCTTCGAGTACAAGTCCTCTTGCATTTCTGTTAGGATTTGCTTTTAATTCACAGATTTCAGCTGTTAATGTAATCATTTCAAGAAGTGTATCAATACCTTCTTTTGTATGAGCTGAAACAGGTACGAAAATTGTACTTCCGCCCCAGTCTTCTGGAATCAGTTCGTATTCTGTCAATTCCTGTTTTACTTTTTCAATGTTTGCATTTGGTTTATCGATCTTATTAATTGCAACGATGATTTCAATTCCGGCTGCCTTTGCATGATTGATAGCTTCTACTGTCTGTGGCATAACACCATCATCAGCTGCAACAACAAGGATTGCAATATCAGTAGACTGAGCACCACGCATACGCATTGCTGTAAACGCTTCATGTCCTGGAGTATCAAGGAATGTGATCTGCTGTCCTTTACAATCAACTGTATAAGCACCAATGTGCTGTGTGATACCGCCTGATTCTCTTGTTGTTACATGTGTTGAACGGATCGCATCCAGAAGTGAAGTCTTACCATGATCGACATGACCCATAACACAGACAACTGGTGGTCGTGCTACGAGAGTTGCAGGATCTTCCTCTTCTTCTTTTAACAGTTCAGCAATATAATCGATCTTAATTTCATGTTCACAGATACAATTGTATTCAAGTGCAATTTCTTCTGCTGTATCAAAGTCAAGATCCTGATTGATTGTTACGACTTTTCCCTGAAGGAAGAGTTTCTTAACAATAACAGATGGCTGAATCTTCATCTTATCAGCAAGTTCCTTGATTGTAAGAGTATCAGGAAGAACGATTGTCTTAATTGTATCTTCTTTCTTCTCTACTGGTTTCTGATGATGAACAGGTTTTTTAGGAAGAAAATGACTTACAAATTTTGTATTTTCTCTTGAATCCTTATTATCTCTTCTGTTCTTATCTGTCTTTTCGTTTCTTCTGCTTTCAGCTCTTCTGCTTTCTGGCTTTGTTACGAAAACATCTGTTGCCATTGATGAATCATGGTTATCATGACGACGATTGTTGCCATTCTGATTTCTGTTATCATTATTTCTGTTATTATATCCACCCTGGCCATTTCTATTATAACCGCCCTGACCGTTTCTGTTGTCATTATTTCTGTTATAACCGCCCTGACCATTTCTGTTGTCATTGTTTCTGTTATAACCGCCCTGGCCATTTCTGTTATCATTGTTTCTGTTATAACCGCCCTGACCATTTCTGTTGTCATTATTTCTGTTATAACCGCCCTGACCATTTCTGTTGTCATTGTTTCTGTTATAACCGCCCTGACCATTTCTGTTGTCATTGTTTCTGTTATAACCGCCCTGACCGTTTCTGTTGTCATTGTTTCTGTTATAACCGCCCTGACCATTTCTGTTGTCATTGT
>CAJMQE010000142.1 GCA_905215405.1 uncultured bacterium | reverse complement strand
AAGAAGACAGAGACAAAGAAGACAGAGACAAAGAAGACAGAGACAAAGAAGACAGTGTCAAAGAAAGCAATGACAAAGAAAACAGTGACAAAAAAGTAGGGACAATGAAAGCAGATACAAAGAAAGCGGTGTCAAAGAAGGTAATAAAAAACGCTATAAAGATAAAGAATAGAAATGCTTGGTAGCCGGGGAAAATGACATGGAAAGGAGAAAGGTTGTGGCAGATAATAGAATATATGTATGTATCGATCTGAAATCATTTTATGCATCCGTAGAATGTGTGGAACGTGGTCTGGATCCGCTGACGACCAATCTTGTCGTGGCAGATCCGCAACGATCTGAAAAGACAATCTGTCTTGCTATTTCTCCGTCTATGAAGGAACTTGGAATTAAGAATCGTTGCAGGGTATTTCAAATTCCTGCGGGAGTGGATTATATTATGGCAGAGCCCCGTATGAAGCTCTATATCGAATATTCAGCGGAAATTTATTCGATCTATCTGAAATATATTGCAAAAGAAGATATTCATGCTTATTCCATTGATGAAGCATTTATGGATGTTACGGATTATCTGACCATGTATCAGATGACGGCCAAAGAACTTGGAATCAGAATTATGCAGGACATTCTGGAAACGACCGGTATTACTGCGACATGTGGAATTGGAACCAATCTGTATCTGGCAAAGATTGCACTCGATATTACAGCAAAACATGTAGAAGATCATATTGGATATCTGGATCAGAAGCTGTATCAGCAGACACTGTGGAATCACCGCCCGCTAAATGATTTCTGGCGTGTCGGAGCTGGTACAGTTACCAGACTGGCATCAATGGGAATTTCTACGATGGGGCAGATCGCACAGGCAAATGAAGATCTCCTGTATCATTTATTTGGGGTAGATGCGGAGTTATTGATCGATCATGCGTGGGGCAGGGAACCAACCACAATCGCAGATATCAAGGCATATAAACCGAAGGTGAATTCCCTGACCAGTGGACAGGTACTCAGTCAGGATTATGATTATGAGTCTGGAAAACTGATTGTAAAGGAAATGACAGATCTGCTGTGTCTGGAACTTGTCGAGAAAGGACTGGTAACAGATTCGATCACATTGCAGGTCGGGTATTCAAATCTATGGGACAAACAGCCGGCAAGAGGTTCTGTTACAATGCGTGTCACGACCAATTCCACGAAAATGATCATGCCCTATGTGGAAGAATTATATGAAAAGATCATGGATCAGAATGTGCCGATGCGAAGGGTATATCTGAATTTCAACAGGGTCGTGGATGAGGCTTATCAGCAGTACGATCTTTTTACAGATCCGCAGGAACTTGAAAAAGAGCGAAAGATCCAGAAGGCGATGCTCGATATTAAGAAAAAGTTCGGAAAAAATGCGATACTCAAAGGCATGAACCTGGAAAAAGGTGCAACGACCATGGAGAGGAACCGGCAGATCGGAGGACATAAGAGTGGCGAATAGAGGAAAGATGGACAGAGCGGAAAGAGCGAAGCAGTTCATGCCATTTGATGCATTAAAGGGATTTCGGGAAGCTCTTCATGAGAAGGAAAAGATCATTGTACCCAAAATGGAATTGTCGGAAGATGCAAGAGAGATACTCGATAGAAAACTGCATCAGATCTCCAGAAATGATATGGTAACTGTCATTTATTTTCATCAGGATGAATATCTGAAAGTGACTGGAATGGTGTCGAGATTTGATATATCAGCACGAATTTTAAAAGTCGTCAATACTAAGATTGCATTTGATGATATCTATGATATTATAGAAAATCACTCTGGATTTGATAAATAAACCATTGACGGGACAAAAAAATATATGTTACACTATCGTTAATAACAGGGAGTAGTTCGCATCCACAGGGATGTTGTACTTTTCGTCATCACGTTGATTTCAACCGGACAGTACACTTAAGGAACGAGACTTTTATTGTACATTACTTGTGCAATAGAGTCGCGTTCCTTTTTTTATTGGCTCTTTTGCACTTATTGTCAGATGCTGGTACAAGAAAGCAATCAAATGAAGTGACCGGAGGTAATTAAAGTGAAAAAAAGTCGAATACACCTGTGTTATCTTTTTGTAATTCTGATCGTTGCCGGAGTTCTGGCTCAGATCCATGTCGATGTGCAGGATGGTCTTATGAGCGGGCAGACTCAGGTAGTAACGATATCTCAAGATGAGCAGGAACTATTGCAAACACATTCTGATTATACAGGTTCTGCTTTGCATCATCTGTCAGTCAGGATTCCAGTTCTGGAATCGATCCACAGGGGCAGAATATTTGGGCAGCGAATGATGCCGACTCTTATAGTGGGCCTTATACTGCTTGGTATGCTACGATTTTTTACAGTGGGGGCGAAGGTAATCGCATCTTTGCACAGTTTAAAGTGTTTTCTGAGAATGATCCTCTATATTCATCGTAAGGATGGAAAATATAAACGAATGAAAGCTTTTGATAACGGACAAAATACGGGCATGAGCCTGAATTGCATTCATTAAAATGGAGGGTCTATATGACAGAAAAAGAAAAAATAATAGAAAATAATGCCAATGAGCAGAAACCATACTGGTCGTTCTTTGGACCACAATTACTGACCGTGTTAAAGAGTAATAAAGAGGGATTGGCAAAGCAGGAGGCCGAACAGCGTCTTGCACAAGAAGGACCGAACAGACTGGTTGAGGAGAAGAAGAAATCAGTTCTGCGAATATTTTTAGAACAATTTCTGGATCTGCTGGTCATTATCCTGATTGTTGCAGCAGTCATTTCCATGCTGGCAGGAAATCCGGAAAGTACAGTTGTTATTCTGGTCGTATTGTTGTTAAATGCGCTGCTTGGTACTTTACAGTACTGCAAGGCACAAAAGTCACTGGAAAGCTTAAAAAAACTTTCTGCACCGAAGGTAAAAGTTCTTCGAGACAAAGAGCAGATAGAAATATTTTCAGATGAGCTCGTCCCTGGAGATATCTGTATGCTGGAGGCTGGTGACATGGTTGCGGCAGATGGCAGAATCCTGAATAATTACTCACTGCGCGTCAACGAAAGTACACTGACAGGAGAATCACAGGATGTGGATAAGACGGACCGGATTCTGGAAGTGGAAACAGCAATGGCTGACAGAATCAACATGGTTTACGCAGGAAGTCTTGTAACAGGAGGCAGAGCAAAAGTATTAATAACGGCAACCGGTATGCACACGGAACTGGGAAAAATAGCAGAACTTCTGAATCGGGCAAAGAAAAGAAAGACACCATTGGAGAACAGTCTGGATCAGTTCAGTCAGAAACTGGCCATCTGTATCAGTGCCATTTGTGTACTGGTATTCGGACTTTGTGTATATCAGCAGATGGGAATCCTAAATTCACTGATGTTCGCAGTTGCACTGGCGGTAGCAGCAATTCCTGAAGCTTTGAGCGCAATTGTAACGATCGTACTAGCGCTTGGAACACAGAAAATGGCGGAAGAGAATGCAATTGTCAGAGAATTGCGTGCAGTGGAAAGTCTGGGCTGTACTTCGGTAATCTGCTCTGATAAGACAGGAACACTGACGCAGAATAAAATGCAGGTGCAGGCGGTATTCATTGGGCAGAAAGAAATGGAACCAGAGCAGATGGATATTACAGATCCACTGCACAGATATTTTCTGTATGATGCAATCCTGACGAATGATGCGCAGATCCTGCATGGGAAAGAGACTGGAGATCCGACGGAAACAGCATTACTGGATATGTTCAGAAGAGTGGAAATGCCGGAGAACAGTGTATTTGATCTGGAAAATATTCAGGAAAACACAATCAGAGAAATGATGGAGCGTAAAGAAGAACTGCCATTTGATTCGGACAGGAAACTCATGAGCACGAAATACACGCTGCATGGGACAGATACGCTTCTTACCAAGGGTGCCGTAGATGTGCTGTTAAAGCGTTGCAACAGAATTTATGATATCGATGGAGTGCGGAAAATGAGGCAAGAAGATCTGAATCGTATCCTTGCAGTCAATAAAAAGTTTTCTACCCAGGGACTAAGAGTTTTGTCCTTTGCATATAAAGAAACAGAGGAGAATTTGACGATGGAATCGGAAAATGATCTGATATTTACAGGACTTGCAGCAATGTCAGATCCACCAAGACCACAGTCAGCTATGGCAGTCGCCGATGCAAAGAAAGCCGGCATACGTACAGTTATGATCACAGGCGATCATATTACGACTGCTGTTGCAATTGCAAAAAAGATCGGCATCTATGAAGAGGGGGATCTGGCATTGACGGGAATGCAGCTGGATGCACTGAGTCAGCAAGAATTAGATGAGAAGATCACAAAAATATCTGTCTATGCAAGAGTCTCACCGGAAAATAAGATCAGGATCGTGGAGGCATGGCAGAGAAGCGGGCATGTTGCAGCGATGACAGGAGATGGTGTCAATGATGCACCAGCTCTGAAAAAAGCTGATATTGGTATAGCAATGGGCATTACAGGTACGGAAGTATCGAAAGATGCGGCAGCCATGATCCTGGCAGATGACAATTTTGCCACTATTATGAAGGCGGTTCTAAATGGCAGAAAAGTATATAGAAACATAAAAAATGCCATTGGATTTTTGTTGTCCGGTAATTTCGCTGGTATACTCTCTGTTCTCTATACATCGGTAATGGGACTTTCCCTTCCATTTGCACCGGTACATCTTCTTTTCATCAATTTGCTGACAGATTCGCTTCCGGCGATTGCAATCGGAATGGAAAAGGCAGATGATACACTGTTGCAGGAGAAACCAAGAAAAGCAAATGAAGGAATTATGACAGGAGATTTTCTACTCAGAGTGGGATTGCAGGGTGGTCTGATCGCCATTGCAACAATGCTGGCATATTTTGCAGGGCAAAGAATTGGTGCAGGGCAGGCTTCTACGATGGCATTTGCAACCTTGACACTGGCAAGATTATTTCATGGATTCAACTGCAGGGGACAACAGCCAATCTGGAAAATGGGGCTGTTGACCAATAAGTCCATGCTTTTGGCATTTATTAGCGGAGTTGCACTGCTGGCAGTCGCAGTACTGATTCCAGGCCTGCATAGCATTTTCAGTGTAACTTCTTTATCAGTAAAACAGCTTGGAGAGATCATTTTGTTCGCTGTGTCACCAACAGTTGTGATCCAGTTGTTCCGCTCCATTCGTACAATTAGTAAAAGGAGGTAGAATTGCGGGGAATACGCACTATTGTAAAAGCACTGTGGATTGGAGCCACCATGACGGTACCGGGAGTATCGGGTGGCACCATGGCAGTGATTACCGGTATTTATGAACCATTGATCCATGCAGTGAATGGAGTTCGGAAAGATCCGAAAAAACATATTGGATTCCTGCTTCAGTTTGTGCTGGCGGCAGGAATTGGATTTTTCCTTTTTGCAGGAGGCGTGACCTGGCTGTTGGAAAATAAAACAACGGCAGAAATAACCAGGCTATTTTTCTGTGGAATTGTAACAGGGGGAATTCCAGTGCTGGTCGTGGAATCAAAAGTACAAAGGATACATATTTCACATGTTCTGTGGATGTGTTGTGGTGCGCTACTTGTATTTAGTATTAGTGGAATTACGGTTCGTACAGCGATGCAGCAAGCAGGCATGAGAGCAGTTCTTATACAGTTCGCAGGAGGACTTCTAGTAGCGGTAGCACTGGTGCTGCCGGGAATCAGTGTAACGCATATGCTCTATCTTTTGGGCATTTATGAGTGGGTCTGCCACCGGATGTATCAGTTGCAGTTTCTGGCTCTGTTACCATTGGTTTGTGGAGTGCTCATTGGAACATTTTTAAGTGCAGGGCTGATTGAGCGTATGTTCCAAAAATTCCCTACGCAGGTATACATGGTAATAATCGGATTTGTTGCGGCATCGCTGGTCAGCCTTTTTCCAACGCAGGCACTGGCCACTCCGGTTGCAGATCTACTGGCGTTCGCTGCCGGATTTGCAGGCATGTATGCGCTATACCAGAGAAAGTAAAAGCAATAGCGAAAAGTAAATAATATAGTTGCAAACTTGAAGTGGAAAACAGGAGCATTCCTGTTAAGTAACAAATGGCAGGTTTGCAAAAAAATGAGCGTCACC
>CAJMQE010000141.1 GCA_905215405.1 uncultured bacterium | reverse complement strand
GGCAATACATTAGTTCGATATAAAGAAGAAGAAAAGAGAAGTTAATATCGCAAACAATACTAACTTCTCTTTGAATCCTTAACTTAACGCCATTGGTCATAATGACAACAGGCTTTTTCTGACTGGCTGACCAGTTATTAGTACCTTAAAGGTGGATCCTGATTTCACGCTCTGTCTGCTGATACTTATAATATCTTACACCGGCAGCGTCGAACATACGCTTTGATGCGATTACAGGTGGAGTATCGGCATATTTATCAATCATGTATACTACTGTAGTAATCCCACACTGAATAATTGCTTTCGCACATTCATTGCATGGGAACAGCGTTACATAAATCTTAGCGCCTTCAAGGTTTCCTCCTCTGTAATTTAAGATTGCATTAAGTTCGCTATGAGCTGTATAAATATATTTATTATCGAGTGGATCACCTTCTCTGCTCCATGGAAATTCATCATCCGAACAACCTCTTGGCAGTCCGTTGTATCCCATTGACAGAATCTTGTTATCTGAGCTTACAATACAGGCTCCGACCTGGGTATTAGGATCTTTTGATCTCATTCCGGACAAAATAGCAACGCCCATAAAATATTCATCCCAGGATATATAATCCTTTCTCTTCTGACTCATACTTATCCTCTCTTACTTTGTACCAAAAATTCTATCTCCGGCATCACCAAGACCTGGAATAATATATTTATCATCATTGAGTTTTTCATCAAGACTTCCAATATAGATATCTACATCTGGATGATCCTTCTGTAATGCTTCAAGTCCTTCTGGAGCGGCAATGATACACATAAATTTAATATTTTTTGCGCCACGTTTTTTCATCATTGTGATAGCAGCTGATGCTGAACCACCAGTTGCAAGCATAGGATCTACTACAAAAACTTCTCTTTCAGGTAAATCTTCTGGAAGTTTGCAGTAATATTCAACTGGTTCATGTGTAGTTTCATCTCTGAAAAGACCAATGTGACCAACTTTAGCTGCTGGAATAAGTGAAAGCATACCATCAACCATACCAAGACCTGCTCTCAGGATAGGTACAACTGCAAGTTTCTTTCCTTTTAATTCCTGTACTGTTGTCTTACAGATTGGAGTTTCAATTTCAACATCCTGAAGTTTGAGGTCTCTTGTTGCTTCAAAACACATTAACATGGCAACTTCATTGATCAGGCTTCTGAATTCCATTGAACCTGTATCTGTTCTTCTCGCAATACCGATCTTATGTTTGATTAATGGGTGTTCCATTACTACTACTTTTGACATTCTATTCCTCCGAGTGTATCTCTTTATATTTTATAGTAATTCATTACTTACTATTCTGCTATTATTTTAAGCAAATTGCTTAATCTTCAATCATATCAATTCTTCTGATATGTCTTTCTGCGTTTGAAAATTCTGTGTGAACAAATGTATCAACGATCTTTAATGCAAGACCGGCACCGAGAACTCGTGCGCCCATACATAATACATTTGCATTGTTGTGCTGTTTTGTTGCTTCAGCGCTGAAACAGTCACTGCATAATGCTGCTCTGATTCCTTTTACCTTATTTGCTGTAATTGACATACCTATGCCTGTACCACAGATCAGGATTCCAAGCTCACTGTTACCTGCTGCTACATCTTCTGCAACTGCTTTGGCATATTCAGGATAATCACAGGACGCTGTGCTGTTACATCCCATATCTTTCACTTCAATACCCTGTTCTTTTAAGTGTTCAATTACCTGCTGTTTCAGTTCAAATCCACCATGATCGCATCCGATTGCTATCATTCTTCTTCCTCCTTAAATAGTATATCTGCTGCTTTTTTTACTAGTTTGTACATACCGTCAAAACACTTTGCGTACTCTTCAATGCCCTTTCCGTACGGGTCCTGTACGCCTTCGCTATCTTCACCGACATATTCATTCAGTGTATACACGTTAATCGCGTTGTCAAATTCCGAATATATTTTTTGCTTCTGAGTCTCATCCATAGTTAAAACTAACGTATCATTATCAAAATCCTGTGCGGTAAGCTGCTGGGATGAATTATTTGGCATAATCATTCCATGGCTAGATAACACCGCAATTGCCTTCGGATTATAAGGTTCCGGGAATAAAACGACCATCCCTCTAGAGGATACAGAAATATTCCGGTCACCCTTCAGACTATTCATTATTGTAGCTGCCATTGGACTTCTGCATGTATTTCCTGTACATACAAATATTATTCTATCATACTTTTTCATTTTATGCACCAAATCTCACGCAAATACGATTCCTTTCCACAGATTTTATAATTACCCATAGTCTTTCGTCTATTCTTCTCTTTATCAAACTCTGATCAGGCTGTGTCCTGCTGCTTTGATCAGTCTGTTCATAATAGCCTGTCCCACGTTATTTCTTGAGAAGCTTTCTGAGTAAATATAATCTACCCCGATTTCATCAAATTCACGAAGTACTGCATACAGATGTTTGGCAACCGTCTCCTCATGGGCACGTACGCCAACACATCTTTTTTCTCCATATTGATAGCCGTCCATATTTTCCTCAGTTCCCATAACGCCTACCTTGTATCCTGCATCGATTTTTTCTTTTACTAGACGATTAATTGCCTCTGTCACTGCTGCCTGCTCACCTTCTACAATCGTCAGATCTGCCTTTGGCGCATAGTGTTTATATTTCATACCTGGTGCTTTTGGAACTGCATTTGTTGAAGCACCTTCAATGATCGCTTTATCGATTTCTACATTTCCAAGCACTTCCTGAAGCATTTCTTTTGTAATATAGCCTGGTCTAAGAATTGTTGGAACCTCTTCACTCAGATCCACAATTGTAGATTCGATTCCGATGTCTACTGTATCATCTTCAAGAATCATATCAATTTTACCGGACAGATCATGAATGACGTGTTCCGCCTTTGTAGGGCTAGGTCTGCCAGATGTATTTGCACTTGGCGCTGCGATATAAACGCCTGACTGCTGAATCAGTTTTCTTGCAACAGGATGACTTGGCATTCTGATTGCAACAGTTCCAAGTCCACCTGTGATCGTATCTGGAACAATATCTTTTTTCTTCATGATCATTGTCAGTGGACCTGGCCAGAATTTTTCTGCAAGTTTTTTTGCATCTTCCGTTACTTCCAGAGCAAGAACATCCAGTGCCCCCATATCTGCAATATGAACGATCAGTGGGTTATCCGATGGTCTTCCCTTTGCTGCATAAACTTTTGCAGAAGCTGTTTCATCAAGTGCATCTGCGCCCAGTCCATATACAGTTTCTGTTGGGAATGCTACCAGCCCACCTTCTTTCAGTATTTTGGATGCCTGTTCATATATTTTATCATCAAGTTCATTATTACCACTTATCTTACTTATTATTGTTTTCATTATAGTGCCTTTCTTCTGAAATGAATACATTTATTGATTAAAATATGTTTCAATACCATTATACAATGCTTGCGCAACTTTCTGCTGATATTCTTCCGAACTCAAAAGCTGTTCTTCGTCAGGATTCGACAAGAACCCGCACTCTGCAATAATGGTCGGAGCTTTT
Source organism: uncultured bacterium (assembly GCA_905215405.1). GTDB lineage: Bacteria > Bacillota > Clostridia > Lachnospirales > Lachnospiraceae > CAJMQE01. Next base: position 2,667 of record CAJMQE010000141.1, on the reverse strand, counting down.
GTATGTATCAGCATATAATATGTATTATTGGCTTTTTCCACCCTGTTATTATTATTATTCAAATTCTCCTTAAAAGACGCCTGCATAATGCCAGCGAACTTTTTCCCCTCTGCAGAATGGGTATAATAAAAGACCTGTGCCCCACTGACTTTTGAATCACTAAAACTATTTTGATGTACACTGACAACTACATCAGCATTGCTATTCTCGATAATCTCACATCTTTTTTTCATATCAGCGATCTTTTTGTTCGAATCAGAATCAGAATACAGACCATTATCATCTGTTCTGGTCATAACGACCTGATAACCGTTCTCCTCCAAAAGTGCTTTCAACTTATAAGATATTGCAAGGTTAATTGTCTTTTCCAGAATACCGGATTTTCCTTCTTTTCCGCCATCAAGTCCGCCGTGTCCACTATCGATCACAACAATGTTCTGTCCATCATCTGCTGCATTTGCATAGACCTGACTACTGCTGAAATTCTTATATGCAACCGGTAATCCGAACGTAACAGCGATAAATACTGCTACGATCAGAATCACAGACATTGCCAGTTCAAATTTCTTTCTATTCATTTCATAGCCTCAATAAACCCATTTATACATTGTATTACTGATTATATTGTGCTATTACATCCCAAACCGATTTTTTTTCAAGTCCCAGTTTCCATCCGGCTACTCCGGCAAGCTGGTTCTGCTCAATCACTTTCATTTTCTCTTCAATGGACTTATCCTCTTCCAGCCAGATCTTTATGGTTGCTCCGTCTTTTTCATAAGTACCATAATACTGTCCAAGTTCTTCATCCCAGACTGCAGACACTCCCTGCTCATTCAGATTATCGATTGCTGTCTGCATGCTGACTGCCTTGCTGGATGTATTATTGCCGGAAATTGTCCAGATTCTTGTAAAGAAAGGAACCGCATTGATTAATTTTGAATTAGGCACCTGTTCTAACGCGCCTTTTATGCCGTCTTCCACAAATCCAATAGATGCAACTGATCCACTTTCAGAACCGGCATAATGCTCATCATATCCCATTATGATAATATAATCTGCATAAGCTTCCTGTTCCTCAAGATTATAAAATGCATTGTAAGATGCAGGCTTATAATTGTCAATCGAAAGTACGATATTATTTGCTCTGCACGCAACTGACAGCTCTCTGACGAATTGCAGATAATGCTTTACACCCGTACTCTTAACCTTTTCACAATCAAGATTTAACCCGTCATAACCATACTGCTGTGCATCTGTTATAAGCGAATTGATCATTTTCGTTCTGGCTGCTCTGCTTCCATATAAAGTCTGCCCATCGAGTCCATCCGCAAAGTCATCGATCAGTGGCCATACCTCATATCCCTTTGCATGAAGGTCATCGACTATACTTTTATTAGAAAGGCTACTCATATCCCCTGCATTGCTTGTAATTGAGTACCAAGTTGGAGAAACTGTAGTTATTCCCTTCGTTCCATCCAGATTACTTCCAATATTATTATTGGCTGTCTGGTTCGTAGCCTGGAACCATGCAAGAGAAATCTTATAATTTTTCTGTATTGAACTATAATTGTCTGTATAGGTCTTTTCTTTCACTTCTGTCTGAACATCACTGGCACGATTTGCCTTGATATAGCCAACAAATCCGGATGGTGTCTGTACTTCTAACCAGTTATCAACACTTTTTCTGTAAACAAGCCGTGTTCCATTGGATACAGTCTCAAGTATTGGACTCTTAATTCCTGCCCGATATCTGACTGCTGTCTTTCTATCTGTATAGACATACTGCTGTTCATCAAAATTATTATCAATCACGACACGTGACGGATTCTCATAGACCATGTAAGTGAAATTTGAATATCTTCTGACGAATTCAAGATCCATATACAGAACTCCAGACTGCTCTTTTACTGCTGGAAATTCCAGTGTCTGTGCCTGATTCTGTGAATCCGTATAGGTAAGACTTTCAGGTTCAAATGTAAAAGTAGTAGTACTATTAGTATAAATAACTTTTCCAGTCTCAGAATCGTAGTAAAATCTGATATTTAAATTATCTTCAATAAACTGCTGTGGCAGATAAATTCTGTCAGATTCAATAAATCCAGTCGTTTCCGTCACTTCATTATTCAGCATCACCATCATGCTGCTGTCTTTTGTTCTGTCAAAATATGCATACCCTGACATCTTTTCATTCGTTGGCATAAACTTACCAATCAGTACTGCTGCCAGAATTACGACCACAAGAATTGCAAGCGCTCCAAACAGTAATTTGAGCTGTCTCATTTTACGACTGACCTTCTTGCGTGGTTTTCTCTTTCCTAGCTTGGGTTCTGTTACCATTTTTCGGTATGTTCCCCCATATGATGCTTCCTGTGTTTCCGTTCCTGTATTTCCACTGTTCCTTTGTGAACCTGTTCCTCTATCCGTTCCTCTAAAGAGCCGTTCCCTCTCAGTCTGTCTGCTTTTGTTCTTCTCTGGCTTACTGGCTCCTGACCCTCTATCATACTCTGCCATTCTCTTCCTCCGAAAAAATCATTCATTTTTTTACATATAGAATTATTATATCATTTTTCAATACATTCGTCACTCTTTCATATGGAAAACATTTCTTAATTATTTACTCAAACTTCGCACATAGATATTAGCTATGCACCTTGAAAATTCAATACC
>CAJMQE010000140.1 GCA_905215405.1 uncultured bacterium | reverse complement strand
AATATCGCAAACGATACTAACTTCTCTTTGAATCCTTAACTTAACACCATTGGGTCTGGCACCCGGGAGATTTTTGAAAAGTACCTGGAAGCAAGAAATCTGAAAATACAGGATTTTAATCATAAAATTGAAATCAGTGGAATGCATACGATTCTAAACCTCATCAGACAGGATTGTGGGATAACATTTCTCTATCAGGCAGCAGTGGAAGAGGATCTTAAGGCAGGCAGAATCAGAAAAATCAATCTAAAGGATTTTCTGATCTATCATGATTTTACATTTGTCTGGAACAAAGGCAGTATTTTTGAAGCCGATTATAAAAACATTTTTGCTCAACTTTCAAAAGCATCCAAAGATTGACAGAATATGGGAAAAAGACTATAATAATACCTGTTAACAACTGAATAAGATACAGATTTGCGGGGGGACTCATGCGAGTTGAGAAGGTAGAACCTGACCCTTTGAACCTGACGGTTAATACCGGCGTAGGGAAGTGACAGTAAATAGGGGCAGTTTAGCTGACCAGCTATTTACAAAATGTATAAATGATTGAATTTACAGCTTTCCTTTTGGAGAGCTTTTTTTAATGCAAAGAATTAATCTGTTCTATCTGAAATGGGAAATATGTAAAAGATGGTATCAGTACGAAGAAATATCTTCTGAAAGGGAAATGTAAAGGTTGTCACATGATCGCTTCACTGAGCATAATTGTTGTTAAACTTAATTTTATGATGTCAGAAGCCACATGGATAGAGATATGTGGAGATAGCGCATTACATAAGGAAAGGAACACAATATGAGAGACTACAAAACACAGATGGAAGCTGCCAGAAAAGGCATCATTACACCAGAAATGAAAGTCGTCGCCCAGAAAGAATTTATGGAAGAGGAAACACTGAGAGAACTGATTGCAAAGGGGGAGGTTGTAATTCCCGCAAATGTCAGACACAAATCATTGTCAGCAGAGGGCGTTGGAAAGGGCATGAAAACTAAGATTAATGTCAATCTCGGTATTTCAGGCGACTGTAAGAATTACGATATGGAATTTGAAAAAGTCAAAATGGCTATTGATTATGGCGCAGAGGCAATTATGGATCTGAGTAATTATGGCAAGACAAATAAGTTCAGACAGGAACTTGTTGAAATGTCCCCAGCTATGATTGGAACCGTGCCAATGTATGATGCAATCGGATATCTCGAAAAAGATCTTCTGGAGATCAAAGCACAGGATTTCTTGAAAGTTGTTGAGGCACATGCAAAGGAGGGCGTTGATTTTATGACGATCCACGCTGGCCTGAACAAAAGAAGTGTAGAAGCTTTAAAACGTGACAAAAGGAGAATGAATATTGTATCAAGAGGCGGTTCCCTGCTTTTTGCATGGATGGAGATGACTGGTAATGAAAATCCATTCTTTGAATATTATGATGATGTGCTTGCTATTTTAAGAGAATATGATGTTACAATCAGTCTTGGAGATGCACTCAGACCAGGTTGTCTTGATGACAGTTCGGATGCAGGACAAATTGCAGAGCTTATTGAACTTGGATATCTGACAGAACGGGCATGGCAGAAAGATGTACAGGTCATGGTAGAAGGTCCTGGACATATGGCAATGGATGAAATTGCCGCGAATATGAAGATGCAGAAGAGAATCTGTCATAATGCACCATTTTATGTATTAGGACCACTCGTAACAGATATCTTTCCAGGATATGATCATATTACATCAGCAATTGGTGGCGCAATTGCAGCAGCAAGTGGAGCGGACTTTTTGTGCTATGTGACACCTGCAGAACATTTAAGACTTCCGGATATCAATGATGTCAAGGAAGGAATTATGGCTACGAAAATTGCAGCACATGCAGCTGACATTACAAAGAAACTACCGCATGCGATGGATAGAGACAATGAGATGGCAGAAGCACGTCACAAACTGGATTGGGATGAAATGTTCAAAATTGCTGCAGATGGAAAAAAGGCAAAGACTTATTTCGAATCTGTACCACCAAAAGACAGACATTCATGTTCAATGTGCGGTAAAATGTGTGCAGTACGTACAACAAATATGATATTGGAAGGTAAAAAAGTAGAATTTTGTAGTGAATTATAAGTTTGTGGGTTGCGGTTAATGAAAAAACGTGATTTAATACCTGATAGCAGTATTGTATTGTAACAAATGACAGGTATACTGCCAGACAGGAGGAAATCTGATCAATGGAACATTATAAATTTCACCAGAATACAGAATGCGAATTCTTTCCCTGCCATGCATGTCAGAACAAACAGGAGTTTAACTGTCTGTTTTGTTATTGTCCGCTGTACGCATTGGGCGATCGATGTGGAGGAAACTTTCTCTACCTGGAAAATGGTATTAAAAGTTGTGAGAACTGTATAATTCCACACATGGGCAAAGGATATGATTATGTGATGAAACATATGGATGCAGTAATGATGTTAGGAAAAAAGAAATAATTGGACAGATAAGAAATATTATATTGCAATGTTTAGCTCAACATACAAAAATATGGAAAAATATGACAAAAGTATTGCATTTATATAACATTATCATGTATAATATATATAATGACATTGAAAGATGTCGGAATAGTATTTTGTAACTGGAGGGTGATTGAGGTGAAAGAATTTTCAGATTCATGGATTAGTATTTCAGATCTGGATATGTCTGTATGTCTACAGAGAACGGGAGAGCTTTGTAGAAAGAGTATTGCTTCGGAGAATGCGGTTTCGGAGTTCATACATTCATATTTGTTTTTGTTAAAGGGCGGATTAATGTTACGGTTTTAATGAGAAGGTAATCACGATTTCTGTTGGGGAAGGCAGAAGATGTGATACTCCGGTAAATATGGAGGATTGTAAAGGGAGTTTAAGGAGTTAAAACAGAGTGAACAGATGTGGTGCGCAAAAGTAATACGCTGTTGTTTATACTCTGTAAAGCGGGAGAATAATTTGCAGTTGGTGTAAGAGCCAGCTGCATTTTTTTATTCCCATTTATTGACAAATATTTACTTTGTTATATTATAGTATTAATGTAGAAGAGCAATATAGTTGGTATTTACTTTTGTGAGGGCTTCAAAAATGAAGTAAAAGTAATTCATAATACCACATTCTACATGAATGAAAGCAATGATTACGTACTATATGATAGACTGGCGAAGAAAAATTCGAAAGGACTGGAAAAAACAATGTATAAGGATATTGCAAAATTAATTATTTATGGAGATTTGGAAGAGGATAGCATCCTTTTTCAGTTAGGAGAAATCTTTAGAAAGTTTGAAAATCAGGAAGCAACCAATGCAGAACTGATTAAAAATATTTATGCACAGATCAAGAAATTGCTCGTTGTAGCAACTGATTATGGCTTTGATAAGAATCTATGGCATAACTATCTGACATTTTTACTGATCACAAATGAAAATCCTTTTAGTATCACATGTGAAAAGGTTGGAGCGAATAATGGAAGTGTTAATACATTTGCAAGAAATGATTTTGCGGTATTTAAAAGATTATTTGAATATGATTTTACAGAAATCGAACAGGCACTTGGAATTGACTGCTTTTCTAAGATCTCAAATTATAAGGCAATTGTAAAGAAAGAGCTGATGTACAATAAAAATGTCAGCGAAAAAGTACAGGCACTAAGTGAGAAACTGGAAAAGGCCAAGGATGAAAATGAATTTTTTGATGGTGTGACAGAATTTTATAAAGCATATGGTGTTGGTATGTTCGGTCTGAACAAAGCATTTCGTATCGCAGAAAAAGGCGAAAATGATATCGCATTTGTTCCAATTAATAATATGGATAAAGTAATGTTGGATGATTTGATTGGGTATGAAATTCAGAAAAAGAAGCTTGTTGAAAATACAGAAAACTTTGTTCAGGGCAGAAAAGCAAATAATGCGCTGTTATTTGGTGATAGTGGTACTGGTAAATCAACTAGTATTAAGGCAATTGTCAATGAATATTACGATCAGGGTCTTCGTATGATTGAAATTTACAAGCATCAGTTCAAAGATCTGTCCAATGTTATCGCCAAGATCAAAAACAGAAATTATCGTTTTATCATCTATATGGATGATCTTTCTTTTGAAGAATTTGAAATTGAGTATAAATTCCTGAAAGCAGTTATTGAGGGTGGCGTTGAAACGAAGCCTGATAATATCCTAATCTATGCAACTTCAAATAGAAGACATCTGATCAAAGAAACATGGAATGACAGAAATGATATGGAGAGCAATGAAGGAATGCATCGTTCTGATACAATGGAAGAGAAACTTTCATTGGTAAATAGATTTGGATGTACGATCAATTACTCGAAACCATCACAGAAAGAGTATTTTGAAATTGTAATAGAGCTGGCAAAGCGTATGCATTTAAAATACACAGAGGATGTGTTACGTGCAGAAGCTAACAAATGGGAGCTGAGCCATGGTGGTATTTCTGGAAGAACGGCGCAGCAGTTTATTAATTATATGAGCGGCAGAGAAAAAGACTGATCAACATAAGGAAAACACGCTCTCGCTCAGCTGCGGCGCAGCGGTACCAGAGGCTGCATAAGACGCAGCCTTGGGACCGGCGTCCTCGCAATGGTTTTCCTTATGCGGATGCAGTCTTTCGGTTGGATGCGCGGCTGAAGGCTGGATTGATTGAAGGATTCGATGTGTTTGCTTGTGATGGATTAAGTAAGATAGAAGGGCTTAGCTTGTTAAGGGTAATGAGTTGTCGCCGGCTGCATAGCAGCGGCTCTTTGTTGGAAGCTGAAAGGTGAGATAGAGAGGGTGTTGAGAGCAAAGAATAAAAAAGCGGTAATCCGAAATGAGATTATCGCTTTTTTGTTGGAATGTTATATTGAATGCTTTAATTTTCTTAAGGTGCGGCGGATTAGAAGAATCGATATGGCGGAGGCGATTGATTCAGCAATTGGTAAGGTGATCCAGACGCCGGTCGGACCTATTAAGGGAATCAGCAGTCCGGAAAGCGGAAGGATGATAACGAGTTGTCTGAGCAGGCTGATGATCAGCGAGGAGAGACCTTTTCCAAGTGCTTCAAATGCACCGGAATAGATGACTCCAAAGGAGGAAATCAGGAATCCCAGGCTGATGATTCTTAAAGCGGGAATGCCTATTTTCAGCGTTTCTTCGTTGGCATTGAACATGAGGAGAAGCTGTTCTGGTATGATAAGTGACAGTAAAGTTCCTACCAGCATAATGGCTGCAGTGAAAACAAGGCTTAGATCCAGTGTCTTTTTTACACGATCCATTTCTCCGGCACCATAATTAAAACCTACAATTGGACGCATTCCCTGTACGATACCACCGGATGGCAGGTAAATGAAGGTCTGGAGTTTGTAATAGATACCGAGTACTGCCACATGAACCGATGAAAATCTAACCAGCATTGAATTGAGACTACTGATTAAAATGGATGGCAGTGCAATCATGATCGAAGATGGAATGCCGACTGTGTATAGCTGCCGAATGATCTGTATGCGGGGACTGAATCCCTTTAAACTGATTTGTAGCAAAATAGAATCCTTTTTCTTGTGGTAGTAGAATATATAGATGAAGAGTCCACTGATCTGTCCGCATACGGTTGCAATTGCTGCGCCTGCAACCCCCATGGCAGGGAATCCCAGATAACCAAAGATAAAAATGGGATCCAGAATAATATTAATCACTGCACCGACGCTAAGCACAATCATAGTAATATTCATATTGCCAAGTGCTTGGAAAATCTTTTCGTAACATACCTGAATCAGACAGCCAAATGAAAGGCAGAGAACAATATAACCATACTGACTGCCCATATTTAAAATTGCTTCATTTGTCGTGAACATTTGTAAAAATGGTCTGGTCGCAAAGATTCCAAAGAGGATAAAAAGCACGGAATGTAAAATATTGAGTAGTATTCCTGACATAGCGGCATTTTCCGCTCTTTTTATGTCCTGACTACCGGTTGCAATGGCAATACAGGAATTAACACCGACCCCGAATCCAACTGCAACGGCAAGAACGAGATTTTGAAGTGGAAAAATAAGAGATACAGCAGTAAAAGCGTCACTCCCAAGTTTTGCCACGAAAATACTGTCGATTATATTATACAGAGACTGGATCATCATGGAAAACATCATTGGCAGTGCCATAGATACAAGAAGTGGAAATATTGGTTTTGTTCTCATTCGTGTCTGATTTGTATTCATAATAACTCCTTCTAAATTTGTAAAAGAATATAGCATGCGATTATAAGTGATTTATAGAAAATGGTCATGATCATATCAAAAATGTGTAAAAGAATATGGCATGCTTTCATATCATAAGTAATTTTATAAAGAATATAGCACGCTATCATATCATAATGCAGTTAAAATAGCAAGATTATGTAATGAACGAATTATTTTCGCTGTAAGCAAAAATTCATCACAGCAAAGCTTTTTACCTGCTAT
>CAJMQE010000139.1 GCA_905215405.1 uncultured bacterium | reverse complement strand
CGGTGGTGTGGGAGGACGGTAAATAAAATAATTATTTACCTCCTACCCGATTTGTAGAAAAAAAGAAGAAAATGTAAAATAATCTGAAAACTTTTGCAATTTGAATTGACAAATTTTTCTCGATATAGTACTTTAATACTACAAACCATTAAATTTAAATAATCGCATGTATTCGTAATTTCAATCAATAAACTGGATCAGTATGACATGACGTTAGTAGCATTAGTAGACGACGCCAGGAATGAGGATGGCAGAATTGGTAGGTGCGATTATTGTAAATACCGGTCAGGGAGAGCGTTTTACAGAAGACGAAAGCACCGGAAAGAGAAGGCAAAATGCAAATGAGAGCGGTTATATAATTTGGAGGACTGGTAATCTGTCTTACCATGTGTAAGAAGGGGACAGATTTATTTTTCCTTTGGATTTGTATAATAAATAATTATACGAAAAGGAGGATATTACATACAGTAGTGTTCTATGACGGTATCTTGAAAGAATGCTGGAAGGAAAACCGAATACTGTATGTAAGAAAAGACTATGAAAAAGACGAACAGTATCACAAAAAAACTTTTAATGATTCTGATTCCGCTAGTTATGCTCACAATCGTGATATTAATGACCATTATTTATTCGAGATCAAAAAATATTATTGTAAGTGAAGCCAAGACAGCAATCACAAAAGAATCTTCATCTAATCAGCAGACACTGGAAAAGGATGTTACGGGTATCCTGGCTCCAGTTGAAACAGCAGCACAGGCACTTTCCAATATTCAGTTCACAGATAACGATGCAATCACAAATTATCTGGTCACAACAAGAAAGCTGAATGACAATGTACCAAATGGATTATATCTGGGATTTGCTGATGAGACACTGATCAATGGATTTGGTTATGTTCCAACAGCAGATTTTAAAATTACAACGAGACAATGGTATAAAGAAGGGGTAAATAATTCAACATTTACATTTGGAGTTCCTTATATCGATGAGACGACTGGTGGACTGGTCGTTACGGCAACGAAGAGCATGACACTGTCTAACGGCAGTAAATGTGTAGGAGCTGCGGATGTACTTCTGGATAAGATATCAGAGATGGTCTCAAATATTAAAGTTATGGATACCGGGTATTCATTTCTTGTTAATTCCACAGATTCAACGATCTTAGCACACAGTGATCAGTCTTATAATAATACAAAATTATTGGAGTATGGATCAGATGAATTACTTACTGGTGTTTCAGATCTGATTGCGTCTGGAAGCTCGGATGTAAAAGAAATAGCTGGCTATTATGTGAAAATAGATAAAGTGGCAGATACAAGCTGGATTCTGGTATCCTGTGTCAAAGTAAGCGATATTCTGAAACAGTTATCAGCACTTCTGGTATTCTGCATTATGCTTGGTGCAGCATTGATTGTTGGTGTCAGTGTAATTATTGGCCTGACAATTGCAAAGATCATTCGTCCTGCAAAAGCGCTGACAGAGGATATTGTAAGAATTACAGATGGTGATTTTACAGTAGAAGTGGAACCTAAAGGAAATGATGAAATAGCAATTATGAGCCATTCTATGAAGACATTTATTGAGAAAATGCGAGGCACGCTTACAGAACTGCAGAATGTTACAAAGCAGCTTGGAGAAGAAGCTGAGCACAGTAAAGAGTCATCTGGCAGTCTGAGTAAAGAGGCGGACGACCAGTCAGTATCTATGGAACAGATCAAGGAAGCAATAGATGGTATGGCACAGGCGGTAACTGAACTAGCTACAAATGCAACTGAACTTGCAACGGCAGTTGATGATATGACACAAAAAGGAAATTCTGCAAATGATACCATGTTAACACTGGTTGATAAGGCACAGAAGGGACAGTCAGATATGAAAAATGTTCAGTATGAAATGAACAATGTAGTATCTGCAATGACAGAAATGAATGATGTAGTTGAGAAAGTTGGAGAATCAGCCAACCGGATCAATGATATCATCGCAATGATCAGCAGTATCGCAGGTCAGACAAATCTTCTGTCATTAAATGCATCCATCGAAGCAGCAAGAGCTGGAGAAGCTGGAAAAGGATTTGCAGTGGTTGCAGATGAAATCGGTAATCTTGCGTCTGAAAGTGCGAATGCGACAACGCAGATCGAGCAGATCATACAGGAGATTACAAATCAGATGAAAGAACTGGCAGAAAAATCATCTCAGAATATGGGTGGTATTTCAGAAAGTTCAGCTGCTGTGACAGTAGCAGGTGAAACGTTTGAAGAAATTTTTACAAGCATGGAAGTGACAAAAGATACAGTTGCAGCAATGATTGATAAGATGAAGGATGTCAATGAAATAGCAGCATCTATGGCAGCGATTTCTGAAGAGCAGTCAGCTAGTACAGAAGAGATTTCAGCAACAATGGATACTCTTGCAGAGAGTGCAACACATGTTGCAGAAGAGAGCAGATATGTGGCTGATAGTGCGAATACAGTATCAGAGTCGTCTGAGACAATAGAAGGATTTGTAAAAGCATTTAAGATACAGTAGGTAAATGAGACGAAAGTCCATGAATGGAAAGTAGAAAGTAAGCTTTCCATTCATGGACTTTTTTTATTTCACAGAAAGTACTTCTTATGAAATTAAATACTTTGCATATCAAGCGTATTTGCACCCAAAAGGGGTGCCAATTCAATCAATGAAATTGTGAGGGGATACATAGTATGTTTTTTTATTATAAAAAGGAAATATAAATGAGTAATTATTTACATGAATTTAGTACTTATGCATTAAAAAAACTGGTCAGTAGGGAGTAATGGGCAGGTAGTGACAAATTTTCTGCAATGTTATAATACAGGGATAAGAAAAAATAGAAAACTCTGCAAAATGAGTGCTTTTTATAAAATAACAAAGATAACTAACTGATATTTAAGTTCAAAAATAAAGTGAATATGAAAACGGATGCATACGGAGGAATTATGGAAGAAAATAAAAGTTCAGAAATAGAAGAAAAAAAGTATCTACCGCTTGGAAGTGTAGTAGAACTTGATGGTGGAGAGCAACTGTTTATGATTTTATCGAGAGGAGTCGTACTTCGTCTTGGTGATGAAAAGAAAATTTATGATTATACGGCTTGTACATTTCCAGAGGGTATCACAGGAAATCGAGCACTATATTTTAACCATGATGAGATACGTAAGATTGTACATATTGGATATTCAGACGACGAAGACAGAAAGATGGTCGCGATGGTTACAAAAGCGGCGCAGCAGTCTGGATATGAGCAGGCAGATACAAGAGAAATATTACAAAAATTAAGAATGCAGAATGCGGGCAAAGCAGGTGAGTATAATGTCAGAATTTGATGAAATGCAAATAGAATGTGATGATGCGCAGTCAGAATTGTCAGATCTGAATGGTCAGCAGGAATCCTATTATGACCAAATCAATCGCTTACGTAAAGTGCGAATTGAATTAGAGCAGCTTTCATGCGGAGTATATGAAGAAGGAGAATCGCTGGTGAACAGCTATGAACAGTATCGTAAATGCTGGCGTGGAAAAGCCTTCGACAGTATGGCATCCAGCATAGATGATTCTATTTATTCGGATTGTAAGGCATATCATAGAGCAATGGAGGCAGCTATCAGTCAAATAGATGCAAAACTGGATGAATTGATCCGGCTCCGTGATCAGAATGAAGATAACATTACAACATTACAGAACCAGGCAAGTGATTTATGGTATGACATTACGCACTGGTGTTAGGAATAAAAGAACAGGAGAAGAGTGAGTTTATGGCAGCAGGAGAAATCAGTTTTAAAAGTGAAGAATTTGATGAAATAATAGCAGGGCTGCAATCGGCAATTGCCAAAATGGAGATAAAAGCTACAAATATCGATGATGCAGTGCAGGTCGAATCAAATGTTCCAGCTTTAAGAGATTATAAAGAACTTTTGATGAATATGCAGGAGATCCTTGAAAAATATAGAGTATTGCTAGATGCAGATACTGCAACAATTAGTAAGAGTATTCACACGATCCAGAAACTGGATGATAAGATTGGTGTGCAGATCTCTCATAAGTAGAAAGCGACGTTAATCGAGACTAAGGATAAAAAAATAGTTATTTAGAAACAGTGCCTGAATCAAATATAGCAGTTGTATGCAATTGATTTAAAAGCATGAAAACAGGAGGATAAAAATGACAGAACTTTTACCGTTGGGGAGTATTGTAATACCAAAGGGAACAATTAGAAAGTATATGATTGCAGCACGAGGACTCACAGTAAAGAAAAATGGGATCGTACGACATTTTGAGTATGGAGCATGTATGTATCCGGAAGGAATGCAGGATGATCAGTTACTGTATTTTAATCAGAAGGACATCAGTCAGGTAGTGAGCAGAGGTTATACGAATGAGCAGGAATCTGATATACAGAAAAAGATAGACAAATGGCGTCAACGAAATAAATTAGAGGGATAGAACTAAAAAAATATAGAAGGCAGAGAGGGAACAATTATGTTTTTTATTAGAAGGAAAAAGAATCGAGTTAGTCATCCGTTCACAGAGGAAAAAGAGATTGATGAAGTGAATGCGGAAGAAACAAATACATCTTTTGTGTTAGGGGTAGAGGATGTCTTTAAGTTGTTGAACGAGCAAGATAATGTGATCGTAGGAAATGTAGTTGGAACGGTACATAAAGGAGAGGCGGTCTATATTTCAAACCCAGGTTCGGACCAGGATGAAATTATTCTTACGACAATAGTTGGAATTGAGTTAAAACCAGGAATGGTAGTTGAAAAAGCAACCAATTGTCCGGTAGGCCTAAAGATACAAAATGGCTCACAATATCCGTTGCGTAAAGGATCCGTTCTGTTCACAAAAGCCAGTTCGTCTAAAGATGTTCAGGATGTCTATATTAATACTCTTGCAAATGTGTACGTAAAAAATCAAAAACTGGAATTATCAGATAAAGAACTAAAAGGGATGTCCATTACAGATTGTGCAGAGGTCTGGAGAATTTATACATTGCTTCAATCGGATAGCACAAAAGAGGAGAGTACAGAGGAAAAGGAGTGCAGACGAAGAAGAATTGACAGACTTGCAAAGAGCCTGTGTGAAAAGGTACTGAAAGCCGAATTAATCTACTGTATTTATAACAAAGAAACAGGCGAACCGCACATGTTTTCCAAGACTGTTCTACATGGCGATGGATATCTGTGTACTCCTCCTGATATACGAATTATAACAAAAGCTTACCTGGATAAGGTGAAAAAATTTTTCCCTGAAGATAGATTTGAGATTAAACCAATTGTAAATGGAGAAGCAGGAGATGGTATTTATAATTTCCTCGGGAGTACATTTTATCTGAATGGAGCATGTGGAATCCAAATATTGTTTGAACAGGTTTCAATTGCAAATCAGATGTTTGTACCAGAACCGGACTACAGTCATACGCCAAAGCAGAATATTCCAGTCACAAATCCAGACTTGGAACGTTGGCAGCTTTTACTTGGTCAGCTCGGTGAACCAGAAGGAGAGGATCAGAAAACGATTTATAAACTTTATTATCGCTTTATGGCAAGAGAGCTCGTCAAGGCTGATTTATTGATTCCGATGCGTAAAGATGGCGAGTTTCCAGAGCCTGATAACAACGGAAAGAGCGTTCTGAAAAAGGATATGAGTATTCATTTTCCAACAATGGAAGGGAAAAACGATCGTCCGGCCGTATATATGTTTACAGATTGGAAACGTCTGCGCATGGATTATGATGAGAGCTGGGAAGGCATGGTACAGTCAGTTGAAGGCATGATTGGTGTATTTGACTGTGCAATTAATGCGACCCAGTATCCAAAAGCGGGAAGTTATATTGGCAAAGAATTGTTTGAAGGTATGAAACAAATAAAATAGTAAGCTGTAAAAGTGTAACACAGGAGGGAATTTAATGGATGAAAAATATTTACCGTTAGGTAGTGTGGTCAGAGTAAAAGGTGGGGTACAAAAATTTATGATAATCTCCAGGGGAGTAGTGTTAAATCTGGAGAACAAGCAACAGATGGTTGATTATGGAAGCTGTGTATTTCCACAGGGTGTGGTGAGCGATAAGATTATTTATTTTAATCATAGTGATATTGTCGAGGTTCTGTACACTGGATATTCGGATGATCTAGACCAGCGGATGGTAAAGAATATAAAAATTGCGGTATCAGAAAACAAAAACATACCACAGATGGATATAAATGAAATTGTAAACAGATTTAAAGATGGAGGAGGAAAAAATGGCTGAGCTAGAGGAGCTGGAAAGTGATCGGGACGATACCGAAAGTGAAATATCCGAGCATGAGTCATTGTATGCATCGTATTGTGATCAAATTGATAGACTAAGGCAAGCAAAAGAAGCGTTATATGTCATTATGGATGATGAACTTGATGAAAGTGACCGTTTAAATAGTGCATACGAAGAATACGACCAGGTCTGGTGTGGAGATTCTTTTAATAATATGAAAAGTGCGGTAGATGAAGAATTAAATCCTCATACATATGGCTCTTCGTGTATAGTTGTGGGTCAAATTTTCTGAAAGCTTAGTGTTTAT
>CAJMQE010000138.1 GCA_905215405.1 uncultured bacterium | reverse complement strand
ACTTAATTATACCAAAACCATTGGTTTCATGCTATTTAATTGCCAGTTATTATTGGATTTTCAAGGTGCATAGGCACTTATTCAAGTGCGAAGTTTGAGTTATTAATTAAAATTATGGATTAGGGGGACAAATACATAATTTTAATTAGAGAGAGGAGAGCGTATGTTAAGCAGAAAGGATATTGAAAATGAATTAGGAAAGGGGATAAATATCTACCCTTTTCATTATGAAAATGTTAAAGGGAATTCTATAAATCTAACAATAGGAAGAAATGCATGGAGTTTAGGACGTGGTAAGGTAGTACAAGATAAAAATAAAGATTGGATACTGGCAAGTAAATACGAAAATGGTAAAAAAAACTGTGATATATTACCAGGAAAATCAGCAATTATAAGGGAAGGAAAAGATAATATTCTTATATTATTACCACATACAACGACGCTTGTAGAAACAAGTGAAGTAGTAGGAGTTGATTATAACATCGGTGGCACTTTACATTCTAAAGTAGGTATGGTGGCAAAAGGAATAGGTGATATAAGCACAATGCTTGGTCCAGGTTTTTGTGGACATCTTATGATATCAATGCATAATATTACAGATCAAGTCATTGAAGTTAAAGTTGGAGAAACTTTTGTTTCATTGGTTTTTTATTATCTCAAAACTCCAGAAGTAATGAAAAATACTAATGTATCGGGCCATGTAGATAAATTATCAGAATTGGGTATACAAATAAAACCAGAAACGCGAGAATATTTAACGGCAGATTGGAAAATGTCTTTAAATGGAATAAGAGAAAAATTGATTAAAAGTGAAGAGTATAAAGAGTTAAATGAGTTAATAAAAACGAAGAGAAAGACCAACTATCAAAAGTCAATAGGTAAATGAAAAAGATTATTGCATATCAGATGATTTTTTATGCATTACAAAAAGACTTGCAAAAAGCAAGCATTATAAGATCTGTAGTTGGGATTTCTTAATCTCGAGGTGTTTGCACTTTGTATGGAACATTGGTTTTTACAACTGCATAAATCGTATAGCAAAGCTTACGAGCAACAGCACCTACCGCAACATTATGGTGTTTGCCTTCCATACGTTTCTTTTGATAATAAGCTTTAAATACTGGGTCTGAATTGGAAGCAACAAAAGCTGCTCGAAAGAGAGCTTTTCGCAAGTATGGTGAGCCACGTTTGCTCATGTGGTTATTGGTACATTCATATTCACCAGATTGTGAAACAGAAGCGTCAATTCCTGCGTATGCAACAAGTTTAGCTCCGCTACTAAAACGGTTGATATCTCCAATTTCGCCAAGAATGGTGGCACCAATGATATTTCCTATTCCTGGGATTGTAGTGATAGGAGTTTTGATTTTTTCGAGAAGTTCAGACATCTGAGATTCAACATCAGATACCTGTTTTTCTATAAAGTTGATTTGCTCAATTAGAAGTTTTAACTGAAAAGAAAAGCTATCAACACAAAAAGTAATACCAAAGGATGTCTTAGCTAAAGCAGATACATCTTTGAATTTTTTAGTGGCATAGCCTTTGAGAGTAACTTGTGACAAGAGTTCTTCTAATTGTTCAGAAGAAACATCTTCGTAGTCACTGGGCGAGTTTAGTTGTAACAATAATTCTTTTGATGTTTTACCAAAGATATCAGAGAATGCATGATGGTATTCAGGAAAGATTTGATCCAAGACACAAATGGTTTTTCTTTTAAGGTCGCCAATAGAACCAACAAGATAGTTTCGAAAGCGTGATAGATTACGCAGTGACATGGTATCTTCGTCAGCGAGAGAAGTTTCAAGAAAATCGCCATAGCGGATAAAATCAGCGATTAGTACAGAATCAATGATATCTGTTTTACGTTTTCTGATTTCAGTTCCTTTACGCCAACCATCTGTTTGAATGGGATTGATTACATGTACAACAAAGTTGTTTTCAATGAGAAAAGAATAAAGTGAAAGCCAATAATGACCAGTAGCTTCCATTCCGATTTCAAGTTCAGCAGCATAAGGAGTAATCTTCTCTAAAAGAGTAGATGCTCCGTCCGAAGTGTTAGAGAAAGAATGAGCTTTGAAGATAACTTTAGCTTTTTCATCCATTAGAGAAGCAACATGTGTATTCTTACCAATATCAATACCTAAATAAAACATAAACATCACCTGCAATCAAAGTATTTTAGATAGGTTCCACTGACTGATAAACGTTACTGCCTTATTGTATATGCGAGGTACCCAGCTGGGTCGACAATCCAACTTATTCGTAAACCTGTTTACCAGACAGAGGCATCACTCTTTCGATAACGAGATCATAGTCTCAAGGAGAGCCCGATGTCACTCTATCTAATAGAACAATTATACAAGATAACCTTGTATAAATATACAGTTAACAACGGGTTATAGGTTACCGTTATCAACCTAAATATATTATATAAGGAGAAGGTTAAAGCTTATTTTAATTGGCAAAATATATTTATAATTAGTCTATATATAGGAGTTATAATTGTCTTGATATTAATAGCTAAATATACGGAACAAAAAAATGAAACAGCAGTATGGTCAGAAAGAATATATACAATTATTATATCAGGTATAATAATACCTTTAATTTGCGAGAGTAGAAAATTTATAAAAAGCCGCTAATTTAATCACATTAAGCATTATTGGCATATAGATACTATAATAAATAAAGATTATGGAAATTGTGAATGCAGATAGATAGTAAATAGATATTGTTATCATATTCGATTCACTGTCATTCATATAAAGTAAAAGAGATCAATGGTTTTTATCCCATTGGTCTCTATTTACGTAGCGTAGCCAGTCTTCACTATGTAAATAGATATTCATAGTTCAATACATTTGTTCGGGGCCATAGGATATATATTTTCAAAAAGAAAAGACTTTCGACTGCTTTTGACAGAGTATTTATAGAAAAAAGCGTAAAATAAATCGTATATTTTCTATTTATGATAAGGATAAATGTTGTAGTAGTTAATATTTGCATAAATTAAATGCTGCAATAATTTTTATCTTATATATTTTTTAGAGGAGGAATTTGTTATGAAAACATTGAGAAAAGGACTTAAACTTAAAGCACTATTAATACTATTAATTGGAATCTTATTATCATTTATAGTTTATGGATGTGGAAGTGTTACAGCTAGTTCATCAGAAACATCTACAAAGATTCAAGCGACAACTCAAGTTCATACAACTAAAGCGGCTGAAACTACGAAAGCACAACCAACAACTAAGGAACATGTTACAGAATCTCCAACAGTAAAACAGACAGCAGCGCCAACATCAGCACCAACCACTTCTAATGTTAAGCCAACAGAAGTAGCAAATAATAATGGTGGTGGATCAATGGTTTGGATCCCAAAGACAGGACATAAATATCATTCAAATCCTAATTGCAGTAATATGAAGAATCCATCACAAGTAACAATTAATCAAGCTAAAGATAGAGGATATACTCCGTGCTCGAAGTGCTACAAATAACTAGATAAGGTTTTTACAAGAGCAGACGAGTTTTATTTGGAATACCGTTGTCAATGTATTATGAAGTTAATGTGATTGATTAAGTTGTAGAGTCCTGTGTAAAGATTTAGCAATTTGATTTATACGCCCGAGGAACCAGATAGGTTAAAAGATTGAAAAAATGTTATATTAAGTCAACATGTGTAGACAAGAATAAATGATACTACATAAAAATGAGTCTTATAGAATAAATGACTATTGTGTAAAGGGGAATACATAAGAATACATTAAGTAGTGCAGCTGTGGTATTTGCACAAGAGGCAGCTTTTTCTATCATACCGTTTTTGGTTTGGGTATATATAAGTCAGAAGAAGAAAAAAATTTTGTATGGATCAAAATAAAGAAGCCGGTTCTAAAGGTTGGCTCATGCATGGCTTTTGTAATTTTTGTACTGCTTATCGGAACCGAGCAGAACAGCGGTCCATCGCGACCTCTTGTGAGCCTTGCCATTTGTGAATGGATAAAGCTAACAATTTAAGAGAATAATAATGAGCAACACGTATTTATTCTTTTTAAATTATTAGAAAGGAAACACAGGAATCATGAGTAATCATTTATCGAATCAGACAAGTCCCTATTTGTTACAACATAAAGATAATCCGGTTGATTGGTATCCGTGGGGAGATGAGGCATTTCAGAAAGCCGAGGAAGAGGACAAGCCGATTTTTTTGAGTATTGGATATAGTACCTGTCACTGGTGTCATGTAATGGCACATGAAAGTTTTGAGGATAAAAAGATCGCGGAGTATCTAAATCAATATTTTGTTTCGATAAAAGTAGACAAAGAGGAACGACCGGATATTGATAGTATCTATATGACATTTTGCCAGGCATTTACAGGAAGTGGTGGCTGGCCGATGAGTATTTTTATGACTCCGACACAACAACCATTTTTTGCGGGTACTTATTTTTCTAATAAACCACGTTATGGGATGAAGTCATTTTTAGAAATTCTGAAAATTATTGTGGATCATTGGCAAAATAATCGGAAAAACCTGTTACAGTCGGCGAGAGATGTTGTATTAATGGTAAAGAATGACTCATCAGGTGGAAATGAGGATCAATGCTTAGTTGATCAACAGAAATTATTAGAATATGCCGATCAGATTTTTCGTCAGAACTTTGATCGAACCAATGGTGGATTTGGTAGGGCGCCTAAGTTTCCAACACCTCATAAATTAATTTATCTGCTCGCTAGATATAAAAAAACGGGGGATTGGAGCCAATTAGAAATGGTGGAAAAGACCTTAGTGCAAATGTATCGCGGTGGATTATTCGATCATATTGGTTATGGATTTAGCCGATATTCAACCGATGAGATATTTCTGGCTCCGCATTTTGAAAAAATGTTATATGATAATGCTCTTTTACTTTTTGCATTCAGTTTGGTATATAAAGTAACGAAAAAGGAACTTTACCGAAGCATCGCGAATCAGACAGCGGATTATATTTTGAATGAGATGACTGATCGAGATGGAGGATTTTATTGTGCGCAAGATGCAGATATAAAAGGACAAGAGGGAATCTATTACTTATTCACGCCAGAAGAGATAAAACAAGTTCTAGGAGAAGTAGAAGGGGACAAATTTAATGAATGGTATGATATTACGAATTCAGGAAATTTTGAAGGTAAGAATATACCAAATTTATTGAAGAATGATAAATATCAAGAAAATTTATCCTATCCGAGACAGATACTATTACAGTATCGCAGGCAACGTTACCAGCTTCATTTAGATGATAAAATACTGACATCTTGGAATGGGTTAATGATTGGAGCTCTTTGCTGCCTTTATCGTGTTACAAAAGAGGTTAAGTATCTGGATGCAGCAAAATGTGCACAGAAATTTATTGAGGATAATTTATCTTTTCAGAGTGGACTATATGTCAGTTATCGAGATGGAAACAAAGGACAAAAGGGGTTCCTGGATGATTACGCGAATGAAATATTTGCGTTGCTTTGTCTATATGATGCAACATTGGAATCAGAGTATGCACAACAGGCAGAAAAGTTATGCCAGAAGGTGATTTCTGATTTCTGGGATCAAGAGCATGGAGGATTTTATCTATATGGCGAAGAACATGAATCATTAATTTTAAGACCCAAAGAAACCTATGATGGCGCAATTCCAAGCGGTAATTCAATGATGGCATATAATCTTGCTCGGTTATGTCTGATGGCAGAAGATGATCAGATCGAACTGATTCAGATCAAAGATAAACAGCTAAAATTTTTGTCAGCAGAGGCAAAAGGTGATCCGTCTAATTATACGATGTTTCTAATTGCCCTCTCCCAGGAATTAGATCCCCCAGAAAAGATTGTAGTTGTACCTGAAACAAATGCACAAGAGCAATTAAAGAGAGAACTGCCGCTAAAGGTATCCATGGATTGTATTGTTCGTATCCTACCAGGGGAAATCAATGGATTTCGGCTTAAAAATGAAGAAACGACCTATTATGTATGCAAAGGTCATCAATGTCTAGCTGGAAGTAACAGCTACGAGTAAATCAAAAGGATGAGTATTATAGTTTATATACTCATCCTTATTGTATATACAATCAGATGAGTATAACAGAGTACATAGATCCATTTACAGGAGAGCCAATAAAAAAGAAAAAGTAAATGTGTATCCCATTAGGGATAACAGGAGATCCCATGGGGATAAAGGTGATAGCTGCACTGAATTTGCCCGAAAGGGCAGCAAGTAAATGTGGTACAAAAGGCGAACCATTCAGTGCACCTTTAGGTGCAGGTCGGAGATATCCCCTTATAGGGGACACAGCAAACCACCGGTTATACCGGTGGCTGTGATTTTGGTTTAATTGCTAATGATCTACGGAACAAAAACTACACAAAGCAATCTATTTGAATAATTCTCAGCTGAGTTGCAAGCTATATGCTACATTTTCTTTTTTATAGCAAGAAAATGTAGCATATTTTTTGCTTTTAGTATTTCATAGTGCAGATTACTTAGAAAACAAGGGAAATAGGAGTTGATTTTCATAGTGAAATGCATAGTAATCGTATGTTTGTTCCTAAGTATTTAGATGATATAATGTAGGAGCATTCCTGTTAAGTAACAAATGGCAGGTTTGCAAAAAATGAGCGTCAC
>CAJMQE010000137.1 GCA_905215405.1 uncultured bacterium | reverse complement strand
TAAATTTATAAATTTGAGGTGGAGTTAGCCACAACTATACACGAAGCCTCATAAAAATATAAAAATAACAAAAAAGATTAACTGGAGGTAAAAATGAGTAAAAGAAAGCAAAATGGTATCTTTTTTATTCTGCTGGTTCTTATTTTAATTCTGGTTTCACAGCTGTTCTGGCATCTGGCTCGAAATCATATGCAAAATCTTCAGGAAAGAAATCAAAGTGTCATGGGGATTCAGGCAGAAAAAGAGAATAGTATCGATGTGCTGGTACTGGGGGATTCGGAAGGATATAGTGCGATATCGCCAGTTCAGTTATGGCAGTCCAATGGTGTTCCATCTTATATCTGTGCGCAGCCTGCACAAAAGATCCAGGAAACATATTACATGTTAAAGACAGCTTGCAGAACACAGAATCCGAAACTGGTAGTGATAGAGACCAATGTTCTTTTCAGGGGATCGAAGAAATGGACCGACGATGCACAGACGGCACTTGCAGAAACAGGGCGGTATTACCTGCCAGTATTGCGTTATCATAATCTGTGGAAGAGCCTGTTTCAATCGAATCAAACGGAGACGGATTCCTATAAAGGATTTATAGTACGTGAAAAAGTAGATTCCTGTGATAAGGAAAGCGCAAAAAGTTACATGGATAAGTCAGATAAAAAGCAGGAAATGCCACAGGTCGTTTCAATCTATATGGACCAGATCCTCAAGCTGTGTCGGGATAATGATATTAAGGTCCTGCTTGTCAGTGTGCCATCAACTATGAATCATAGTTATAAAAGACATAATACACTGGTTGAATATGCAGAAAAAGAGAATCTGGACTATGTGGATCTGAATACGAAAACGGAGGAACTTGGCATTAACTGGGATACAGATAGTAGAGATAAAGGGGATCATTTAAATATTTCAGGGGCGCAGAAAGTAACGAAGTATCTGGGAGAGTACCTGAAAGAGCATTACGAATTAGCAGATAAAAGAGAGGATGATGCCTATCAGGACTGGAACAGTATAGTCGCACAATATAACAGTGATACGACAGCAAAAATAAAAAAAATACGTGGAACTGGAAAAGACATGTATAATAGTAAGGAAAACATTTCCTTAACAGAATAGTCAGAAAGAGTGACATTGCTGTTTGAAATACTGAAAATCATGAAAATGCATAGAAATGACGGAGATACGTAACTATGACGGAGATACATAACTATGATGGTAATGCGTAGAAATGATGAAAATAGATAGACATGATGGAAAATGAACGAACAGAAAATGTGGGAGGATTTAAATGAGTACTGCCAATATATTGATTATAGAGGATGATGAGGATATTCGTGAGGGCGTTCGTATCCTGCTGGAAGGAGAAAATTACAAGATCACGGAAGCACAGGATGGAAGAAAGGGACTGGCATGCCTGGACAGTACGATCGATCTGGTCATACTGGATATTATGATGCCAGGACTTTCTGGCCTGCGCGTGTGTGAAGAAATTAGAAAAACGTCTTATGTACCAGTGCTGTTCCTGACAGCCAAAGCACAGGAGTCCGATAAGTTGATCGGATTGATGGCAGGTGGCGATGACTATCTGGCAAAACCATTTTCTTATACGGAACTGTTGGGAAGAGTAAAGGCATTACTGCGAAGATATAAAATCTATAAAGGCAAAAAAGAGGATAAGCAGGACAAATATCTGACAACTGGAAAGATTCGGATTCATGAGTCTGATAATGAAGTTTATGTGAATGGAGAAGAAAAAGAGCTTTCCGATATTGAATACCATATCCTGTTGCTAATGATGCAGCATCCCAAAAAGATATTTTCTGCACAGAATCTGTATGAAAGCATCTGGAATGAACCGTACTTTTATTCCTGCAATAGTACGGTCATGGTACACATTCGTAAACTGCGTGTGAAAATCGAGCAGAACCCACAGAGTCCGGAATACATAAAAACAGTATGGGGAAAGGGGTACAAGTTCGATGCAGGTAAAGAATAAAAAGGACTCCCTGTATTTTCAATTATTGAAACTGCTCTTGCTGGCAGTGATTCTTTCGGTACTGTTTTTTCTTATGATCAACCAGGGCGGGGAACGCCTGATCGATAGATATTATACAGGATCTGATTATATAGCGAAGAAAAATGAGAAAAATATTTCAAGTTTGCAGGCATTTATTGACAAGAACAGGCTTACAACGCAGGATACCGGGAGAATCAATGAATGGATAGATAAACAGAAGATTCTGTCGGTCCGTCTCTATAAAGAAAATATTTTGATCTATGATTCGGATTACCCGAACCTGAATAATATATTTGAAGAGGGCATTCAGGCTGACTATTATGGCTGGGATATTTACTACAAATTAGAATTTCAGGATGAAGAGGTAAATGCCTATATATCTGGAGTCTATGAAATACAGTTCTATAATTATGCCCTGATATTTGAACTTTTAATTTCCTTTTGCCTATTCTTTTTTGTTGTATTTTTGGGGATTAGAAAGAAATTAAATTATGTCCGCAGACTGAGTGAAGATATTGAGATTCTAGAAGGGGGAAATCTCAATTATGAAGTGACCGTTTCTGGAAATGACGAACTGGCAATTCTGGCACAGAGCCTGGATAATATGCGTAAATCATTTCAGGAGCAGATCAAAAAAGAAACGAATCTGATGGAGACGAACCAGAAGATTATTACAGAAATGTCCCATGACCTGAGAACACCACTTACTTCCATTATGCTTTATATTGAGATTCTGAGAAAAAGCGGCTGCAAAGATGAAGAACAGCTCAGAGAATATATTGAAAAAATCGATAAGAAGATCTATGGAATGAAACAACTTGCGGAACATATTTTTGAATATTCGCTGATTACGGGTGAAACCAATGTACCACTGGAAGATCCTGAATTACTCAAAGTTCTGTTCTATGATCTTTTCTCGGAGACAATCGCGTATTTGGAGCAGAAGGGATTTAATGTCTGCTTCGCTGCCCAATGGCCGGAAAAATATATTCGGATCAATATGGACTATATAACCCGGATCATGGATAACATTACTTCCAATATTATTAAATATGCGGACAACCAGTTCGTTGTAACAATCCAGTTGGTCGAAGACAGCATCAAAGGACAGATAGGTTTTTCCTTCTCTAATGCAATCAGCCAAAATGCAAGTACACAGGATAGTAACAAGATCGGTCTTCAGAGTGTCAGAAACATGATGAAACAGATGGATGCCGAATGCAGGTTGGAAGAAAAGAATGGATTTTTTGAAATCAGGATTCTGTTTCCGATATGTAAATAAAGCAGGTAGCCAAAATGAACAGTCATGTGTTGAAGTCGTGGTGAATGCAGATAGGATGAATTCTCGGTTATAAAAATAAAAAGCTTTGTAAAGATCCCTTTGTATTAAGAAAAGGGTGTTCTTACAAAGCTTTTTTTGTGAATCTAGTGTTGTCCATTCAAGAGTATCGTCATGGGTGTTCAGACTTATCTGGTATTCATTTAGCAGATTACATTAGAATAATGCATATACAGGCCATTCATGGTTTTTTTTGTAATAGTGAAGATAGGCGACCTGTTCCAGTTTCATTTTACTTTCAAGCAGTCTGTTCATCTGAATACGATCGATTTCAGGCATACGGTCCCGCAATTCTGAATAAATGCTGTCTCCATATTTCTTTAGCTTTGATACGCGATAGATTCCAACATAGTCACATATACAAGTCTTATAGTTCATCCAGGCACCAATGGTATATGTAGCAATACTAATGATCAGCCCGATTGCCCAGAAATTAAATGCACTACCTGATACTGTGCAGATTGCAAAAAAAAGGCGAGTCAGACATAAGACAATGCCAAGTCCACCAAGGATCTTTGGCGCAATCCAGCCATTTCCATAGTCTTTAAACTTTAATGAAAAAAACATTGATATCCTCCTGTTAGATATAGCGTGGCAGATTAACTGATAAAGTATCATAAATCAATTAAGCTGCGGTAAAGTAGTTCGAAAAAAGCATATATCTAAATATTAGTCCCTTATGGTAGAAATGGTTTTACAATAAATAGATAGATGCATAATAGTGCGCCCTCGATCAGCCATACACAAATCATGTGATTCCATACCGTCTGGGCATGACTTTCTTTTGGGACAAGATAGAACATAATTGGAATAAAAACCGATAAAATTGGCAAAAAAAGACTTAAAAAGATTGCAGTGATCCAATCGGCTCTTTTTGTATCGACTCTTGGCATATACGAATTACTGCCGTAGACAGAACCAAAACGATCTTTCGCAGAACCACCACATATAGGACATTTGTCAAAACGACTTTCCAATGAATGTCCACAGTTTTCACATTCATAATTTGTTTCCATTATTCAGTTGTTCCTCCTCGTGATTTCAATAGTGTGCCATCAGAGCAGTTTGAAGCAGTTCTAAAATGGGACACTACAATCTATAATAGTATATAACTGGATAAAATGTGGGTCAATTAAAATGTTTCGACAGCAATTTCAGACAATAAAGCCCATAAAATGACCTGGTAACTCAAGCATATATGTCGGGGGAGTGTTACGCAACAAAAGGAGTTCAAAGTAAAGGAATAGATAATAAAAAATGAACGGTGTAAATATATTGACTGAAGGCACATATAGTTGAAATAAAAAGGATACGTGCAGGAGGAAAGCGCTTGTATCTTCAATATAAAAGTGAGAAAATAGACCCAGTGGTACTGGCTTTGTATACATCAATACCAATTCTTGAGGCTTAGATCTATGATTGATGGAGAGAAGAAAATGCAGATGTATGCGAGGGCAGAACAGATAGTGGAGGCATGAAAATGGCATTATATGCATTGGGTGATTTTCATTTGTCATTTTCTGTAGATAAGCCCATGGATATCTATGGAGATGAGTGGAAAAATCACGAAGAAAAAATAGAAGATAACTGTAAAAAGTTGATCAGACCCAAGGATACGATCGTGATCACGGGAGATCATTCCTGGGGAAGAAATATGGATGAGTGCGAGAAGGATCTTGCATTCATCAGTGCGCTTCCTGGAAGAAAGATTTTGCTCAGAGGCAACCATGATATGTTCTGGGATGCGAAGAAGACAGAAAGGCTGAATCAGTATTTTGATGGAAAGCTTTATTTTCTACAGAATAACTTTTATACCTATAAAGACTATGCTCTGATAGGAACGAAAGGATATTGTTATGAAGGGAAGGATTCCATAGAGCACTATCAGAAAATTATGAAAAGAGAACTGGAGCGACTGCAATGTTCTTTTGATAAGGCTTCAGCGGCTGGATATCATAAATTTCTGATGTTTCTGCATTATCCTCCTACAACGATCGGAGAAAAGGAGAGCGGATTTACCAGACTTGCAAATGAATATGGTGTAGAAAAAGTGATATATTCCCACTGTCATGGAAAGGAACGGTTCAATGACAGTTATAAGGGAATGGTAAATGGGATTGAATATCGACTTGTATCTGCAGATTATCTGAACTTTTGTCCGGAACTGCTCAAGGATTAAAATCAAGAATTCGTGAAATTGGTGATAGTGGATGAAAATACAGGAGGTGTGTCAGGTGAAACTTTGTATTGTAGTTACTGGAGTAGTCTTATAAGGAACCAGAAACAGGGCATTGGACAGAGCAGCAACAGATCTGCTTTGTTTTAAAGATCAGGAGGACGAAATTATGACTATTCCAGAGAATAAATTGTACCCACATCCAGGGGATAAGCAGATTATATATTTAAAAGAAGTAATTACGAAACCGGAAATCCGCGTTGGTGAATACACGATCTATCATGATTTTGTAAATGATCCTATAGAATTTGAAAAGAATAATGTGTTGTATCAGTACCCGATTAATCATGACTGTCTGGAAATCGGTAAATTCTGTTCCATTGCGTGTGGAGCAAAATTTATGTTTAACTGTGCGAATCACTCATTAAAAGCACTGTCCACCTATTCATTTCCACTTTATTATGACGAGTGGGGACTGGATAGTAGAAATGTAGCGGACGCATGGGATAACAAGGGGGACATCATGATCGGAAATGATGTCTGGATCGGTTATGAAGCGGTGATCTTATCAGGGGTAACAATTGGTGATGGTGCTGTAATCGGTGCCCGTGCAGTTGTGACAAAGGATGTGCCGCCCTATACGATTGTTGGTGGGGTACCGGCAAAGACAATCAGAAAGCGATTTCCGCAGGAGACAATCGACAGGCTGGAAAAATTGCAATGGTGGAACTGGCCAAAAGAAAGAATCAGAGATCATATAAAAGCAATTCAGACAGGGAATCTGGAGGGACTGTTGAACGGATAACAATTTCATCTGAAGCTTAGGGGAAAAGGAAAATATGAAGACATATAAATGTCCAGACTGTGGGAGTATTGCAGTATGGAATAAGAAAGAGCAGAAGTTTATCTGCGAATCATGTAGTTCTGCATTTGACGCAGAACAGTTGGAATGTGTGGAATTTGATGAGATAGCGATAGAGAAAATGCTGCAGACGGCACAGGATGAAAAAGCAGGGGGAATGTATATCTGCCACAATTGTGGAGCAAACTTTTTGGTAAGGAAAAAAGCCCCCCTCGTCTGTCCACAATGGCATTAAGTTAAGAAAGTCTCACATCACAGAAAATGTGGT
>CAJMQE010000136.1 GCA_905215405.1 uncultured bacterium | reverse complement strand
TAATATCGCAAACGATACTAACTTCTCTTTGAATCCTTAACTTAACACCATTGCGTCTGTCCATACTGTCAGACACCATTTGTAGATATTGATTTGGACAATGTCCAATATGATCAAATCAGATTGGTCATTCCTTTTGGGGTGACCGAGGAGGAATTTATAGCAGAGTATAAAAAAAAGATGCACCGTTTGGGCGTTCCTCGAAGGTATCGTAAAATCAATATTAAAGAGCTGGTACACCAGGAATTTATTCCTGTCTGGCTGTTTAATGGAGAGATATCGGGTGAGGCAAAACGAACCATGAAGACAGAACATAAGGATCAGGATGGTAATATTACGTATTCTTATATTTATTATGATCGTGGTGGCTCGGTGCATTATTGTGATTTCCCATTTATCGCAAATAAAGAATTCAGAGATATTTTGCAGGATGAGTTTGGAAGTGCATATATTCTGGAACCAATTGACTTCAGTAAGACAATACCATTTAACGATGCATTTTTAATGGATACGAATGCAGACAGAATGGGATGGACACCTGAAGAACTACGGCAGATTGCGATTAAAACGATGGAAAGAACCTTTGAGGGGCGCTTGTACAGAGAACTGAATGAGCAAATCAGTATGGATCCGTATTCTTGTTTTATTAATGTAGTGAGCAATTTTCATCCAATTATAAAAGGAATTGGTGTATATGTACCAGTCTATTATGCAAGAATAGAGATACCGGGAAGCTCTCCTGCACATATTATTGGAAATGGAACGAGGGCAGAAGTGTTTTTGAATATGGAGAGCAGTACAGTGAATTCGCAGAAAGTTTATAACATAACGGTTGTCATCTGTATGGTAGTAGCATTGCTGACTGCAGTGGTATTGACTCCATGGGTCTGGAGTACAGTTCCATTCCGGCTGATCGCTGTATTTTTTGAACTGGCCGGTTTAGGGATTGGAGGAATTTCATTAGCAAATGTGCTCAATGAACTCATGTGCAGATTGATTGTAAAAAGATTGCATCAGATCGGAATAAAAAAAGATACTGGTCCATTTGACTCTGGCTATGCATATTTTGAAACGAATTCACTTAGAATGTCGAAAAATGTGAGTAAGGCAAGTGACTGGGCAGATGATAGTATATAACTGCAATTTTGGCATTGCGCAGAACGTCGAAAATGTGTAAAATAGAAAGAGCAATGCATACAGGTTTGTGTCCACATGGTTACCACAGCCTTTGCGAATGAAGAAGCCATGTAGAAATGAGGATAAAATGGATAATCAAAAATTAGCAGATTTATTATTCCCGGAAGTAGTCAATACAACGGAATATTATGAAGAAAAATTCCCATATAGAAAACTGCCATCTAAAGCACAGGTCACACGTATGGCTCCAAGCCCTACAGGATTTATTCACCTGGGCAACCTTTACAGCGCACTTGCTGATGAGCGTATCGCCCACAGAAATGGTGGTGTCTTCTATTTAAGAATCGAAGATACAGATGAAAAGAGAAAAGTAGAAGGTGCGGTTGATATGGTTATCAACGTTCTTCGTTACTTCAATATTGAATTTGATGAAGGTGCTGGATTCCCAGATGATTCAGATAAAAATGCATACGGTCCATATTTCCAGAGACAGCGTGTTGAAATTTATCATGCATATGCAAAGAGCCTTGTTGAAAGAGGTCTTGCATACCCATGTTTCTGTACAGAGGATGAACTGAACAAGGTTCGTGAAGAACAGGAAGCAAACAAGGAACTTACAGGTTACTATGGTAAATATGCACTTTGCCGTAACCTTTCTTATGAAGAGATCGAGGCAAATGTGAAAGCTGGAAAACCTTATGTATTAAGACTTCGTTCTCAGGGCGATCCTGAAAAGGAAATCACATTTGTGGACAGCATCAAAGGTGAAATTAAACTTCCTGAAAATATTCATGATATCGTACTGCTCAAACAGGATGGTATTCCAACTTACCATTTTGCACACGCAATTGATGATCATCTGATGAGAACAACAATGGTAATCCGTGGTGGAGAATGGCTTGCATCTGCACCAATTCACTATGAATTATTCCATGTCCTTGGCTTTAAGATGCCAGCATATGCGCATACAGCACATTTGATGAAGTTCGATGAAGAAACAGGTGGTAAGAGAAAGCTTTCTAAGAGAAAAGATCCTGAACTTTCACTGGATTATTATAGAAAAGATGGTTATCATCCATATTGTATGAAGGTATATCTTCTTACACTTCTCAACTCTAATTTTGAAGAATGGCATGAAAAATTCCCTGATAAGGATATTGATGAATTCCCATTCACAGTTGAAAAGATGAGTCAGTCAGGAGCTCTGTTCGATAAGGATAAACTGCACAATATTTGTAAGAATGAACTTTCCAAATTATCAGAAGAGGAATTATATGATTTCTTACATGACTGGGCTACAGAAAATGAACCAGAAAAGGCAAAAGTATGGTTCGCTGATAAAGAAAAGATGCTTGGCATTTTACGTCTGTACATGGGAGTTGGCGCTAAGAGAAGAAGAAAAGATTTCATGTATGCAAAACAGATCTTTGAAATGATCGGTTACTTCTTTGATCTTGGTGATCAGCAGGAAAAAGATGCATTTAAACTGGATCAGGAAACAGTGAATACAGTATTAAATGAATATCTTTCTCTTTACGATCATGCTGATGACAATTCCGCATGGTTCAACAAACTGAAAGAAATTGCTGACAAACATGGTTTTGCATCAGATATGAAGGCTTATAAAGCAAATCCTGAAAACTTTAAGGGAAATGTTTCTGATATTGCAGAAATCGTTCGTATTGCAGTTACAGGACGTGCGAATACACCTGATCTCTGGAGCATCGTTCATATCATGGGCGAAGATCAGATGAAGGAACGTATTCAGGCTGCTATGGCATAGTAAATTACAGACAGAATATCAGGACCGGCAAGAACGGTTTGAAATTCTACTGAAATAAAGAAAGTACCGCACAGGTGGAACTTGGACAGAACTCGCAAATGTTAGATTTTTAAGTCTAGCATGTGAGGGATGGTTCAAGTTGGTCACTGTGTGGTGCTTTTTTTGTTAGCAGAAGGTCGGAAAATATATTGAATTGGATGATAGATTTAAAAGTTGCTTGTAAATGCGGAAAGAGCGGACTATAATTTATAATGAACGCGTTCATAAAAGGAGAAAAATAATGCCAAAGATAATTGATGATATTAATATGCGTATTCTTCAAGAAGCAAAGAAACAGCTGCTTGAAAATGGATTTACGAAGATGACGATCCGTTCAGTGGCAGGAAAATGTCAGATCGCACCAGGGACGATCTACAATTACTACTCATCAAAAGAGGAACTTGTTGCAGCATTTATGCTGGAGGACTGGAAGGAATTGGAACAGAAGCTCATCAAGGCGTGTGGCTGCGCAAAGGGGGAACTTAAGAAGTGCGGGATCCTGTATGAAGGTCTGATGGAATTTGATGAGAAGTACCGCAAAATGTACACAGAGAGTACTGCAATTCAGTCTGCAAGTACATTTTATCCGGTCATGCATCAGAAACTGCGCACACAGTTGGCGGATATACTGGCTGGAGCTTCTGATCGAAAGCGAGTATTCAGAGATGAATTTCTGGCAGAATCCATGATCGCATGGTCTTGCGAAAATCGAAGCTTTTCGGAACTTGAGCCACTTCTAAAAGCTATTACAGACATGAAAGACCAGGAATAGCATCTGGTGTTCAATAAAAAAAGCAACATAAGCAGGTAAAAAAAGTAGTACAAATAGTTTTGATAATAGAAAGGGGGAATCGAAATGAAAGTTGTACTGGTAGGTGCATATGGACATCTGGGAATTGAAATATTGAAAGAACTGCAGAGGGCAGGACATACAATCATAGCGGCAGGTCGGACAAAACGGGATTTACAGGAATATGAAAATGTATCTTTTCATAAGTGTGATGTGACAGATCCACAAAGCATAAAAGGCATGTGTCATGGCGCAGATGTCGTCATTTCCACAGTAGGACTGACAAAAGCATCCACAGAGGAGACAAATGAACAGATCGATTACGAGGGCAATTACAATCGCTTACAGGAGGCAAAGAGCGCTGGGGTAAAATATTTTGTGTATGTGTCAGTCCTAAAAGCAGATCAGGCACCGGATGTGCCGATGCTGGAAACCAAGTACCGGTTCGAACAGGCACTGGTAAAAAGCTGTAATCAAACAGCTCCGACACATAAAATGCACTATCTGATCGTCCGGCCAACAGGATATTTTTACGATATGATCCATGTTTTCAGACCGATAATTGAAAAAGGAACGGTCACACTACTTGGAAAGAAGCAGATCCATGCAAATGTCATCTCAACGAAAGATCTGGCAAAATATATTGTCGAGCATATGACAGTTGCAAATGAAGTACATGAGGTCGGCGGAAAAGAGACCTAGTCCTATCAGGAAATGGCAGAGATGATGTTTCGGGCAGCTGGAAAAAAGGCGGTCATAAAAAGGGTACCGGTCTTTCTGTTCGATGTACTTGCATGGATCAGTCACAGAAGAAAGAATGGAAAAGAGGCATTGATCCGATTTTCAAAATGGACACTCACACAGGAGATGGTCGCAGGGGAGTCTGTCGGGAATGACAGCTTTTCTGAGTATGTGAGCGCAGAGTTTTCTAAAGATAAGATTCCTGATACAAACGATGCAAAAGTGGGAAAAAGAGCAGTTGGACACAAGTAATTTGTTAACAGTAGAAAGAAAGGAAAGGGGGAATGAATTATGGCATGGAAGATGCTTTTCGTACTGGTACTGATCAGCGCAGTTCTCTGTGCGGTCGGTTTTTATAAATATGTATATTTTATGTCTATTGGTTATGGATTCTCAGTTGCAGGTATTGGAGTGGCGCTATTGCTGTTTTCACTGTCAGGGACCTTCAATTTGCAGAAGGCCAACTGGCAGCAGATCATGCTTTCACTATTGTTGCTGGCATATGGTCTGCGTTTATCAGGATTTTTATTATACCGGGAATACAAAAATGCAGCATATCGAAAAACATTGAAAAAAGTTTCAGGAGAGGAATCTGATATCCCATTTTTAGTCAAAGTCGCAATCTGGGTTGGGGTATTTATTCTTTACGTAGCACAGACGAGTCCGGTAATCTATAATTTTTCCAATCAGATCGGTTTAAACGTGTGTGGAGGCATTGGCATCGGTGTGGGCATTGTGGCACTTGTGATAGAATCCCTGGCTGATTTACAGAAAATGAATCAGAAGAAAGAAAATCCGGATATGGTGGCGATGAAAGGACTGTACAGAATGGTCAGATGCCCAAATTATTTTGGAGAGATGCTTTTCTGGACAGGAATCATTTTATCTGGTATACAAGCACTAACGGGTGCAGGACAGTGGTGTCTTGCAATTGCAGGCTATATCTGTATTATTGGCGTGATGTTTAGTGGGGCAAAACGTCTGGAAAAGAGACAGATGAAGCGTTATGGCAGTAATCCTGTATATCAGGAATACGCAGAGCATACGCCGATACTGCTTCCATTTGTACCGTTGTATCATTTAAATGGAACTGTACGCAGAGAAGTCACTAACTAATTAAAAATTGAAATTCATAATAAATGAATCAGAATCATATATAAAGTGGGGTTAACAAACATGGAAAAAGAAGAATTTGAACAGGCAGAAAATTTTTGGAAAGAGTATGATAAAAAGGCAGTAAAGATGCCACAGGAACAGGTAAAAGCCAAGGCAGAAGAATTTTTAAAAGCGCACAAGTCCTGTGCACTTTCAACAGCTTCAAAGGATTGTGTCAGATGTACACCAATCGAGTATACCTGGCTGGACGGTCACATGTATATGCTTTCGGAAGGTGGAACAAAATTTCATGCATTGGCAGAAAATGAGCATGTTTGTGTGGCAGTTTTTGAACCATACCAGGGATTCGGTCAGTTGGAATCCATTCAGATCACAGGGACAGCGAAAGTGTGTACTTATGGCACGCCGATCTACAAAAAGGTACTTGAGGTAAAGAAAATTCCTGCAAGTGCGATTGAAAAACTCAGTCATCCAATGTATTTAATTGATATCACACCACAGAAAATGGAACTGTTATTCTCGGAATTTAAAAAGAACGGCTTCGATTCCAGACAGGCAATCAGCTGGTAGGAACTGTGGAGTATGTGAAAACAGAGGGATAACAAACCGTGTATCCCTGAAAATACACACATTTGTAGCTGATTTCCTGTCATTTTATTTGTCGCCTGACAAATTTGGAGTTATAATAGAAAAATAGTTTTTCTTGGAGACGTAAAACGGGAAAGAGGCAATAACTATGGCATTGACAGATATATTTAAATTAAATCACTCAAACTTCGCACTTGAATAAGTGCTTATGCACCTTGAAAATTCAATAATAACTAGCAATAAAATAGCATGAAACCATCGGATTTGATATAATTGAGTTGCACAAAAACAATCATCATATATCCGGAGGCTCATGCTATGAATAACAGTATAACACAAGACAACCAGAATGATAACCAGATTTCAAAATCTATCCGAAAATTTTTTATACGCTTCCATCTTTCTTCCGCTTTAAAAGCTGCTAATGCCTATAAAAAGAAAAGTATTTCCGTAACACTGATTTTTCAGTATCTTGGTCCTATTTCAAGAAAAAGTACAAGTTAAATGTGGAAAATTTATAAATATCTAATCAGTCTTA
>CAJMQE010000135.1 GCA_905215405.1 uncultured bacterium | reverse complement strand
GTGCACATGGGCGATAGGGAGTGGTGCGGGGGTGACGTGGGCCAGGCTCCTGCGAAGCAGAAGCTGACCTGACTGGGGCTGGGGAGCGAAAGGAGAAGAGAGGGAGACCAGGTGGAGATGCACATGGGCGATAGGAAAGTGTGCGGGGGTGACAAGATTTTTAGTGTGTATGTTTATGAAATGTGTATAGTGTGGAAAATTAGCGTGCTAACAAAGTACAACAGTATAGTAAATGTGTACAAAAATTGCAGATATCAAGTTTTTAGTGCATAAGTAGTTGTAATTTTCAGGCAATTGAGATATTATATTAGAAATAGTTTTGAATAGTATGAGAATTTGGTGCATATTTATTCAGCAGTATGTTATGCGGAAGTTCATAATTTGGTACGGATTCAGGCTTTTTTTACTTATAGTTTTAGACTGGAATGTGGAGGTTTTGATATGATAGCAGAGAGTATGGTCCATTTGGTTAAGAATAGTTCAGTGATTAGAGCTATGTTTGAGGAAGGCAACAGACTGGCTAAGATTTATGGGGCGGAGAATGT
The DNA here is from genome assembly GCA_905215405.1 of uncultured bacterium. Lineage (GTDB taxonomy): Bacteria > Bacillota > Clostridia > Lachnospirales > Lachnospiraceae > CAJMQE01. Next base: position 6,249 of record CAJMQE010000135.1, on the reverse strand, counting down.
TTATGATTTTAGTCTTGGTAATCCGAATGTTCCGGCACCGGATGCTGTAAATCAGGCAATTCGGGATATTGTAACACAGGAGAATTCTACATATGTACACGGTTATATGAGTAATTCAGGATATGAAGATGTTAGAGAGACAATTGCAAAGTCACTCAATCAGAAGTTTGCAACTGCATTTAATGCCACAAATATTGTTATGACAGTTGGTGCGGCAGGTGGCTTGAATGTAATTTTGAAGGCACTTTTAAATCCTGGTGATGAAGTCCTGACATTTGCTCCATTTTTTGGAGAGTACAATGGTTATGTGTCTAATTATCAGGGAAAGTTGGTCGTTGTATCTCCCAATACGGTTGATTTCCAGCCAAATCTGACGGAATTTGATACTAAGATTACAAAGAGAACAAAGGCCGTGATCGTAAATACACCAAATAATCCAACCGGGGTTGTATATTCGGAAGCTACCATCAAAAAGATGGCTGAAATCCTGAATCAGAAACAGAAAGAATTTGGTACAGATATTTATCTGATCGCAGATGAACCGTACAGAGAACTGGCTTATGATGGCGTCGAAGTGCCTTATTTGACAAAATACTATGACAATACCATCGTAGGATATTCTTACAGTAAATCGTTGTCTCTTCCAGGTGAAAGAATTGGCTATCTAGTCATTCCGGACGCATGTGCGGACAGTGAGGATGTAAAATCAGCTGCAAGTGTTGCCACTCGTGTACTTGGATTTGTTAATGCACCATCATTGTTACAGCGTGTTGTTGCAAAGTGCGTGGATGCAAAATGTGATGTTGATTTTTACAACAGGAACAGAGAGACATTATACAACGGTTTAAAAGAATTGGGATTTGACTGTATTAAGCCACAGGGCGCATTTTACCTGTTTGTGAAATCGCCAAAAGAGGATGAGATGGAACTTTGCAATGTAGCAAAAAAATATAATATCCTGCTTGTTCCTGGCAGTGCATTTGCATGTCCTGGATATGTCAGAATTGCATATTGCGTTTCTCATGAGACAATCGTCAATTCTCTCCCTAAATTTGCAAAGGTTGCAGAAGAATTAGGATTGAAAAAGTAAGAACTGAAAGTTAATAAATGTTATGCCATGCAATAGAAACAACGAAACAATATTACAGATTGGAGTGTGTGAATGAAAGCTTGGGAAAAATATATTAGAAAAGTAGAACCATATGTACCTGGAGAACAGCCACAGCAGGAGAACGTGATCAAACTTAATACAAATGAGAATCCTTATCCACCATCAGCAAATGTATTACAGGCAGCCAGAAAATTTGATTTTAATACATTGAAGCTTTATCCAGATCCACAGGCTGCAGAGCTGGTGGATGTACTGGCTGATTATTATAAGCTGAAGCCAGAGCAGGTATTTGTAGGAGTAGGCTCTGATGACGTACTTTCCATGGCGTTTATGACATTTTTTAATTCTGACAAACCAATTCTGTTCCCGGATATTTCTTATTCCTTTTACAGTGTTTGGGCAGATCTTTACCGGATTCCATATGAAAGACCGGCATTAGATGAAAACTTTCGAATCATACCATCTGATTATTATAAGGAGAATGGTGGCGTGATCTTTCCAAATCCAAATGCACCAACGGCTTTGTATCAGGATCTGGATGCAGTTGAAGATATTATTGCACACAATCGTGATGTTGTCGTGATCGTAGATGAGGCTTATATCGATTTTGGTGGAAAATCAGCTTTAGAGCTGATTGATAAATATGATAACCTTCTGGTTGTTCAGACATTTTCCAAATCAAGATCAATGGCAGGCATGAGAATTGGTTATGCAATGGGAAATCCCGCTTTGATCAAGGCTTTGAACGATGTGAAATTTTCATTTAATTCCTATACCATGAACAGAACTTCCCTGGTTTATGGTGTTGAAGCTGTGAAAGATGATGCTTATTTTAAACAGTGTACGGCAAGAATAATGGAGACAAGGGAGAAGACGAAAAAAGCTTTAAAAGAAGCTGGGTTCTCATTTCCTGAATCCAGTGCGAACTTCATATTTGCAACGCACAAATCAGTTCCTGCAAAGAAGATTTTTGAGGAATTGAAAAAGAAAAATATTTATGTACGCTATTTTGATTCAGAAAGAATCGATAACTATCTGAGAATCACAGTCGGAACAGAGGACCAGATGGATAAATTAATGACTGCATTGCGTGAGATTGTTGCTTGAAAACAGTTTCATACAGTATTTAAATTATAAAAAAAGAATGAAATAAATATAAAAACTCAAATAGGATCTGGCAGATCAGGTAGAAGTTAAAAATGTAAAAAAGAACAGTATTTCTGCGATATGGAAAGCTGTTCTTTTTTTGTATCTGGGAGTTTATAAATGAAACAGTTGGCTAGTAGAAACAGCAAACTGTCTTGACAAATTGGAAAAAAAAACATATAGTAGTTCTATACTAATTGCACGCAATTAAATGTTACGCAATACATACCAACAAAAACAAATGTCATACACCATATTCTAATACACCTTGTGTGTGATTAGCAACTTAAGGAACTAGTGACCCGGCACAATAGAAAAAGGAGAAAAACATGAAGATAGCAGAAAAAGTTTTGAACTTATTAAGAGATGAGGCATCTATAAAGATTATCAGTACAATGTCTGATGACCATCAGATTCATACGATCGTTGCAGGCAGTGTTATGGTCATTGATGAAGAAACACTTGGTGTTGCCCAGATCTTTATGAATACAACAGCAGCAAATATTGAGCATAATAAAGATGTTGCGATACTTGTTGTAAAAGGATTGGAATCATACCTGATCAGCGCAAGAGCACAGGACAGACTCACAGATGGTGCGATCTACCATAATGTAGCATCAGTTATGGAAAAAAATCATATGCAGGTACAGTCAGTACTGACATTCCAGGCACTGGAAGTATTTAATCAGAGTGCATCACAGGATGCTGGAAAAAAAGTGATCGCCTGAGAAGGTAAATAAGTACTGGGAGGAATGGACCAATGTTAATACAGGAATCTGCGGAAATGTATCTGGAAACGATTCTGATCCTTTCCAGAGAAAACAGCACAGTCAGGCCAGTTGATATCGCCAGAAAGATGGGGTACTCCAAACCATCAGTAAGCATAGAAATGAAAAAACTCAAAGAGGAAGGTTACATTACGATTGTAAGCAAAAGTAACATTATTCTTTCACCCAAGGGAAGGGAATTAGCGGAACGCATTTATGAAAGACATATCTATCTGACAAGACTGCTGGTTCGACTTGGTGTAGATGAGTTGACAGCAAGTCAAGATGCCTGTAAGATGGAACATGATATCAGTGATCAGTCATTTGCGGCATTGAAAATGCTGGTAGAAAAAGTATCCGGTGATGACAGCATTCTAAATCGATAGACAGGCATACGATTTTATTGTTCACGAATCGTAACTGTCGTTAGAATATAGAGATCGTTTGCAGGCAGACTGTGGGATATCAAAAAACAGAATAGAAAATGTTTACTGAAGATGAAATTCCGGGGAGGGAATGCAACATGGATGTTAAAGCGATGATTGAGGAGAAACTCAGTATATTTCCAAAACTGTATGATGAATGTCAGATCTTTGGACCGATTGCACAGGACGAACTGCTGGAACGCAGGGGTGAATGTCTGATGAAGGCGGATTGCCTGAAGAAGAATGCATGTGAAAATTGCGTGGCGATTCGTTCAATCGTGGAAAATATGACCATCAGCAAGTATGAAGAATACAATGGAAAAGGAATTAATATGATTGCAACACCAGTCAGTCTTGGGGATGAGAGATATGTCGTAGAATTATTCAGAAATCTGAATCAGGATGATTTCCGATATCTTGATGTTCTGAAGGAAAATGTGTTAGAGAAGATTGAGCAGCTGAATTTTCAGTTGATGCATGATCAGCTGACAGGTGTATTTAACAGAAGATTCATGGAGGAAAAACTTCCATTTGGAATTAAGAAATGTCTGAATGAACATAGAAATATATCAATTGCAGTTGCAGATATAGATCATTTTAAGAAAGTCAATGATACGTATGGACATCAGACAGGTGATCTGGTCTTAAAGGCATTTGCAGATACAATGAGCAAAAATATCGATGGAACCGGCGCATGGACCATTCGTTATGGTGGAGAAGAAATTCTTCTGGTCATGCCAAATATGGATGAAAATGAAGCCTATGAACTCGTTGATAAGATCCGAAAAGCTTACGAGAAACTGGAAGTGCCAAGTGAAAATGGGATGGTGAGATCCAGTGTAAGCTTTGGAGTCGTTACTACAGATTTTATGGAAGAGAGTCAGGAGTCCTGTATGACAAGATTGATCAGGCAGGCTGATAGTAATCTCTACGTTGCTAAGGCAAGTGGACGTAACACAGTGAAAAGCAGTCTATATGACGCCAGTCTCGATGTAAAAGAATGATATTACAGCTAAAAAAGAGTACAAAAATCACATACACAATATACATATAAAGTGAAACACCGTCAGCGTATGCCGAAATGCGCCGACGGTGTTTTTTTGTACAGGATAACCATAGAGCATGAATAAAGACAGGTAAGAATATGAAACCAATGTAAAAAGATAAATAATATTAGTTGAAACATGTATAAAAATGTGGCATGAAAGATGAACAGGGAGATATAATAAAGAGGATAAATATAGAAAGATAAAAGTTAAATAAATGAGATATAAATTGAAAAAGAAAATGGACCTATGAAGGAATTATGGATCGATGAAGGAATTGAGGTAAATTATGCAGATAAAAGAAATACAGCAAGCCATTGCACAGGATCCGATGGTGACTTTATATTTCAGCAGTACAACATGTGGTGCATGTGAAGTAATACAGGGGAAAGTTCTGGAGATTCTAAAAGAGTATCCAAAAGTCAGAATGTTTTCTATGGAAGGCGAAAAAGAGGCTGCGTTTGCGGCAGAAAATCAAGTGTTTTCCTATCCACTGTTGATATTATTTGTTGATGGAAAAGAAACAATCAGGGTGGGAAGAAACATCGATCTGTTGGAACTGGAAAAGAGTATAGACCGATATTACAAAATGTTATTTTAAGCATTTGTGTTACATCTGACAAAATTCATAATAATAGTGTTTACAACTGTCAGTAGGATTGTTATGATGTGAGTATACAAGAATATAACAAAATTCGACAAAGTATAACAGGATTATATTGGGGCGGGTGAGTTATACTATATGTAAGTGACTTACAGTTAGATGTAAGAGAGAAATGGAGATGACATTTATGAGCAAGGCACAAATTAAGTTCTGTAAAGAATTATTTATGGCAGTCCTCGGTACGCTGATCTTTGCAATCGGAGTAAATCTGTTTACAGTACCAGTAGGACTTTACAGTGGCGGATTTATTGGTATTGGTCAGATTATTCGAACAGTGCTGGTGGATTATCTGAATCTTCCACTTGGAGAGTTTGATATCGCAGGTCTGATCTACTATATTATCAATATTCCATTGTTCGTACTTGCCTATCGGCAGTTGGGGAAGAAATTTTTCTTCAAGACAATTGTCTGTGTAACGTTTCAGACTATATTTTTGACAGTGATTCCAACGATTTCAAATCCCATTCTTTCGGATCCACTCGCTGCGAGTGTAGTCGGTGGTCTGCTTTGTGGATATGGTGCAGGAATGTCCTTAAAATATGGCGGATCTGGTGGTGGTACCGATATCATGGGACTTTACATGACGAAGAAATATGCAGGTTTTTCAGTAGGAAAACTGGCACTGATCGTAAATGTATTTGTGTATGGTACCTGTGCGGTGATGTTCAATATTACGATCGTGATCTATTCCCTCATTTATGCGGCTGTGACATCTTTGATGATGGACAAAGTACACATTCAGAATATCTGCATCAGTATGCTGATCTTTTCTAATAATACAGATATTGTAAAAGATATTTCAGAGAAGATCAACAGAGGTGCGACAGTGTGGAAAGGAACTGGTGCCTATTCAGGAAATGAGGTCAATGTCATCTATACGGTAGTCAGCAAATATGAATCCAGAGTGTTGGAGGAAATGGTCAAAGAGAGAGATCCCAATGCATTTGTTGTATTTGGAGAACAGCTCTCGATTCATGGAAAATTTGAAAAGCGTCTTTAATATGCATAAAAGCGGCAGAAAATACAATCTGTCGCTTTTATTGTGCGCCTGGCGGCGCACGTTTCTAATGGGTGAAAGTCCTTAATCCGC
>CAJMQE010000134.1 GCA_905215405.1 uncultured bacterium | reverse complement strand
ATAAACACTAAGCTTTCAGAAAATTTGACCCACAACTATACACGAAGAGCCATATATTTCCATATTTTTACCGATTCTTTTGATTCTTTTTTCCTGTTCCATAAAATTGTGCTAATATTTTGTCGAAAAATATGTCAGATAGTGTACGCATTTACGAAACTATGATATAATATATTATATTTTGGTCTGACCGGGCAGGTCAGGTTTATTTCATATTTATACAGATGTATTCTTTTTTTGACAGAATGTAAAAGAAGCAGAACACTTAAGAAAGAAAGGAGCACCGGATCTTATGAGAAGGAAACAAAAAATCAGACTGATTATTTTTCTTATTCTTGCCGTTCTTGCTATTGCAGCCCTCATCGGCTACAATTCCTGGAAATCAAGATTTCAATTTAACAGTGACGATGCAACAGGAAATACCTGTGGTAATCTAAATAATGGAGGACTTTTTGCTGAGTACAATGGCAAGATCTATTTTGCAAATCCTTACGATAATCATCATCTATATGTCATGGATAGCGACTGTACCAACGCAAAGAAGCTCAACGATGACAGCATTGCCTATCTGAATGTCTGTGGAAACTATATATACTATGTAAAGAACAATTTTGAAAAAGGAGCCCCACCAGTTCTGGTAAGAGCTTCGTTGTTCGGTGTTTACCGTACAGATCTGAATGGACAGAACAAGACTTCCCTTTACGAGAAGCTTTCCGGTGTTGTCAGCCTCTGTGGTAATTATCTCTACTACCAGCACTACGATGATGAGACTGCACTTAGTCTTTATAAGGTTAAAATCGATGGCACTGAGGATACAAAAATCAGTGATACCGAATATGATCCAGCCAGCTATTATCAGGGTAAGCTCTATTTTAACGGCCTGACTGGTAACAATCGTGGAATCTTTTCACTCGATACCAGCAACGATACCATCAGTCAGTATTATGAAGGCAATACCTATCAGCCGGATATGCAGGGTAGCTACCTCTACTATATCGATGTAGCCAAAGGATATTCCCTGATGCGTGTCAATACTTCCAACAAAGTACTTGAACAGCTTGATGATCAACGTATTGTACGTTACAACATTTATGGTAACAAACTGTTCTACCAGGTCGAAGGTGGTGACCATGCAGGGATTTATCGTATGAATGTTGACGGAACCCAGAAGGAACTGATTGCAGCTGGTAACTTTACACATATCCACTGTACATCCCAGTACACATTCTTCCAGTATTTTGATGAACCGGAGAAACTGTATCGTGTTCCTACCAGTGGACCACTTGCAAATGTTGAGGAAATAACTATTCAGTAAAAAATTCTGTTATGACTCAGATTACTCTATATAAAAAGTACCCATTACAGCCAGATCCTGTAACGGGTACTTTTTTCATCCTATCTATCTACACTTTCTCTTTTCATATATGCAGTCAGTTTATCAAAAATCTCAGCAATGCTATAATCCTCAGGATTCTTCTCTCTGAAACAACCTTCCTCTATAAGATGTGTTGCAGCATTTACCCCCTCTTTATTGTAGACAGAAAAATCCTGCAGCATGCGGGTCCTTTTTGCCATGTTCATATTATACAAATATTCCCGTACCGCTTGCAGTCCCCGCTGCACATCCGCATATTCCTTTGGCATCCAGGACACTTTGATTTTCTTTGCTCTGATGTAGGGACTGTGTTCCATCAATCCGATTGCTCCTCCGTGATCATCGTGCGCCGCTATTACCACATTTCTGATGCCTCCCATCACCATCGTTCCCATGCACATGGGACAGGGTTCTAATGCGGCATATAGTGTGTATTGTTTAACAAGTGGATATTTATGAATGTCCAGATTTCTAATCGCTTCTGCCTCAGCATGAGAAACTGCGGGATTTGGAATACTGTTTTCCCCTACCCCGTTTCTTCCTTCTGAGATAATTTCTCCTTTGTCAGACACAATCAATGTTGCAATCGCCTTGCTCTTATGACAGACCGATTGCCACTCCAGTGTATAAATTCGTTTCCAATATTGACCCAGATCTTCAAATTTCATACCTTTGTCCCCCTAATCCAAATTCAAAACATGACCAATAGCTCGTTTCAATTGAAAGAATTCACTTATCACAATCCTGTAGAACAGCCATAGTGTTTGTACCCTCTCAATGCTATGATGTTATGCATCACTTTTCTATACGGATTTTAGAATCTTATACGTATTCTTTTCAAAGTCGATCAGTCCCTCTTTTTTCATCTGCGTAAGTTCTCTTGTGAGAGCGCTCCGATCCGCACAGAGATAGTTGGCTAGTGCTACCCTGCCAAGTGGAATCGTAAAATATCCGCTTCCTGCCTCACTTGCCTGAAAGGACAGATAAGATAAAATTTTTTCCCTTAGGGTCTTTTTTGTCACTACATCCAATTTTTCCATCAGATGTACATTTTTATTTGCCACCAGCCGGACCATATTTTCAATCAATCTGTGATGAAACGCGCAGGAACGTGTGCAACTGTGCATGACCTTCTCAAAAGGCAAAAATAATGCTTTAACCGGTTCTGTTGCAATGAACGATACCGTTGCTGCATTGTAATCACCACAGGCAAATGTTTCCCCAAAAAGATCATGTTCCTGCATAGTTGCAAGAATAGACTGATTCCCCCACAGATCCTCTTTGATCATGTGCACGGTTCCCTCCAGTACCACACTGATACATTTAACGGAATCTTCACAGAAAATTATATATTCCTCTTTGTCAAATGTGCGGATATACGCGCCAAGACATTGAAGCATTGGTAGTAGATCCTGCCTGTTGATTCCATAAAATAATGGCATCTTTTCATATTCCTCTAGGTAATCACCAATATACTCTCTCATTTGTACCTCCAGTCTGAGACAAACCGCTCATTAAGCATTTTCAGGTTATCAAGTTCTGTCTTTATGATTCTAAAGTTTGCTTTTTATGTATTATGGCACAAATCACGTTGCGTGCGCAACCTCTTTTTCCCATCACTCTGCTATGATAATAAGTGAACTTTAAACAATCAGACAAATCGTTCTACCTGCCTGCAGTTTGCGCTGGAGCGTCACAGACATGCCTGTAACATACATTTTCAGGTAGAAGCAGTCGTAATCTGGAACCTTTTGTCTACTGGAACTAATCACTCCAAAAAACACATTCTATCATACGCTCCAAAAGGAGGCACTTATGGATCATGCAAATCGAAAGCCGCACATCAGGCTGACTATTGTAGATAAAAAAGGAGCGGGATTCTGTCACCGTGGACACAAAATCGGAGATACGTTTGATTTCGATACTGATCGTGGCAAATTATGTCCGATGGCCATGCATGTTGCATTCCCATACATTGATATACTGCGTTACGGCGGCAAACTGCCCACCAATGATAAGGGTGAAATTCTTTTCTGTTGCCCTGATGCAGATGTAATACAGATATTTAAAATCGAGCCTGTCCCGGACAACTAAAGTCCTGGTCAGGCTCGATTTTTTCTATCTTTTACTATTCTGATTTTCTAATACGAATTCATTTTTCTAACTTCTAATCTGAGATTAGGGAACCATCACTATCTCGTAATATTTCTGAGCCAGATATATTTTTTATAACGCCAAGTCGTGACCGGCAGTTTCAGCACTTCATCACTTAACAGGATGATATATACCACTGGAACACTCAGTTTTAGTACAAATGCACCGATTGCGCCAAAGAGGATACTTATCCCCCACATAAAAGCTGTATCAATGACAAGACCGATTTTTGTATCTCCACCGGCGCGGAAGATTCCAACGACCATCGTGGTATTGTATGCCTGTCCTATGACAAAATATGACATAACATACATCATCGCTGACAGATACTGTGTCGCCTGTGCTGACATGCTCATCTGCGATAGTGCAACTGGCCGAACGATCAGAACAACGATTGCCCCAAATGTGCCAGCGATCAGACTAATCCAGACAAATCTTCTGCCGTATTCCCTCGCCACATCCGTCTTTCCTTCTCCAATTACTTTTCCGATCATAATTGCAGCCGCTGAGGATACCCCAAAAGCAATTACTGTTGCCAGCTGACGGACCACCTGCGCAACTGAATTCGCAGCAGATGCCGCGCTCCCCATTTGACCAAGGATCGCAGCAACAACGGCAACACCAGAACCCCACATCAGTTCATTTGCAATGACCGGAACACTGAATTTTCGAAAGTCGGCAGAAAGCATCCTGTCTTTTACAAGAAGAAGTCTCCAGTGGAATCGAAAGATCTTATTGAGTTTTCTGTCATAAAAGATCACAATTGAGAACTCAACAATTCTGGCAATCAGCGTTCCAATTGCTGCGCCACGGATACCAAGCTGTGGAAAGCCAAAAAGTCCGAAGATCAGCAATGCATTCATTACAATATTCGTAAGTAGCGATACGGTATAGACGACCGTCGAAATCAACACCCGCTCTACGCTGCGAAGCGTATTGAGATAGACCATTGTAACTGCCGTGAACATATAGGAAAAGCATACGATTCTAAGATATTTTGCTCCTTCAGTAACGACCTGTCCATCACTTGACAACAGATGCATGATCGGCACTGGAACTGCATAGGTGACAACTGCAAAAGCAAATGCAATGGTCACACTGATTTTTAAAGACATTCCAAGCACTTTTTCAATTGTCGGCACATCTCCCTTTCCCCAATACTGGGCAATCAGCACAGAGGCCCCACTAGTCAGTCCAAAAAAGATCAGCGTCATAATGAACTGGACCTGTCCGCCAAGGGAAGCTCCTGATAAGACTTTCTCCCCGACTTTTCCAAGCATAATAACATCTGTTGCCGTTACTCCGACGTTGATCAGATTCTGCAGTGCCAAAGGAATCACAAGGATCAGCACCGCCCTGTAAAAGCTTTTTTTATCCTTCATAATAAAATTTCACCTCAATAATTACATTTCCTCGCATACCTGGAAAATGTAGAATTTCAGATACAGAGATTCATCTGCTGCCCAGAGAATTGGATGATCCGGTGACTGTGTTCTGTATTCGATCTGTCTGAGTCTCTTGTGATCATTTCTGGCAGCTTCCGCAATTGTCTTTGTAAAAAGTTCTGGTGTCATGAAATGAGAACAGGAACAGGTTGCAAGATAACCACCGTTCTTAATTAATTTCATAGCACGAAGATTGATTTCACGATATCCTTTTGTCGCATTTTTAACAGAACTTCTGGACTTTGTAAATGCTGGAGGATCAAGAATGACAACATCAAATTTTTCGCCTGCTTTTTCCAGTTCAGGAAGCAGTTCGAACACATCCTCACATTTAAACGATACTGTTTTTTCAAGTCCATTGAGTTTTGCATTTTCTCTTGCCTGTTCAACTCCAAGTTCTGACGCATCTACGCCGATAACTTCTTTTGCTCCTGCAAGACCTGCATTCAGTGCAAAAGAACCTGTATGGGTAAAGCAGTCAAGTACTCTTGCTCCCTTGCATAACGGCTTGATTGCGGCACGATTGTATTTCTGATCCAGGAAAAATCCTGTTTTCTGTCCCTCTTTGACATCAACATAATACTTTACGCCATTTTCTTCGATCTGCACCTTCGTGTCAAATTCTTCTCCGATAAATCCTTTGAAACGCTCCAGTCCTTCCAGTGTTCTGACTTTTGCATCACTTCTTTCATAGACACCACGAACTGGCATGTCCATCTCTGCAAGAACCATTTTTACTTTGTCAATAATCGTCAATTTAAATCTTTCAATTCCAAGTGCCAGAGACTCTACAACAAGCACATCTGAAAATTTATCGATAACGATACCAGGAAGGAAATCTGCTTCTCCAAAGATCAGTCTGCAGGAAGACATATCAACGGTATGCTTTCTGTAATCAATTGCATTTCTGACTCTCTGTTCAATAAATGCATCGTCAATCTCCTGGCCTTTCACTCTGGACATAACTCTGACTGTCAATTTTGATTTTCTGTTAATATATCCTGTTCCAAGAAAATATCCGTCAAAATCATGAATATCAACAAGATCTCCATCTTCAAAGTTTCCCATTATGGAATCTATCTCATTGTCATATACCCATGCACCGCCGGATTTTAATGTTCTGCCTTCTCCTTTTTTGAGTGTTACAATTCCTTTTGTCATAATTTTTCTCTCCTATCGTAATGAACGCTATTGCCTGTGGCAATAACGAAACTTTTTCAGTCTTACTCAATCTATCCATCATAGCAAATCAATCGGATAATTACAAGATACTTCCTGTGAAATCGGATTCGTTTTCCGTTTTTTCATGCATACAGGATTGTAGCAGGGTAATACTACTAATACAACAAACTGCAAAAGAAAGAGGTATCTATGAATGGAAATTTTATTACCTGTGGAATTGTCGGCTGGTGTCTGGAAGACCTTTGGACAGGCTTTTGTGCCTATATCAACAAAGATCGAAAATTAGAGTGCCGTACCTCCATCTGGATGTTCCCCATCTATGGATGTGCTTCGCTGATCAAACCTGTCAGTCGTCTGTTACGCAGAAAAAATGTTCTGACCAGAGGTTTTATTTACATGAGTGCGATCTTTCTGATTGAATTTGTCAGTGGTTCCATTTTAAAAAAATATAATATGTGTCCGTGGGACTATTCAGATGCCCCACTCAATATTAAAGGTCTGATCCGGCTGGACTTTGCTCCTCTGTGGTTTCTTGCCGGACTGCTCTATGAATATCTGTTGAATGGAACTCCAAAAGAGGTCTGAATAAAAAAAAGTGGGTCAGCGCCCAATGTCATTAAGTTAATGTATTGACTCGACGACAGACATTACAAAGAGATTTT
>CAJMQE010000133.1 GCA_905215405.1 uncultured bacterium | reverse complement strand
TATCCCCTTATAGGGGACACAGCAAACCACCGGTTATACCGGTGGCTGTGATTGCAAAAAATGGTTCCAATCAAGGTAAATGAAAATATTAATATAGAAAATTTGGAGGATTACCATGATAAAATACATTTTTTTAGATCTGGATGATACAATATTTGATTTTCATAAAGCAGAAAAGGTTGCAATTGCAAAAACACTGCAGGATATGGGCATCGAAGTGAATGAAAAAATTATGGATCGTTACCGGGTCATTAACGATGCGCAATGGAAAATGCTCGAAAATGGGGAACTGACCAGAGAAGAATTGAAAATCAGGAGATATCGCCTTTTGTTTGAAGAACTGCAAATGAACTGTTCTGCAAAAGAGGCGGCAGTTATTTACGAGAAATATCTTTCCCAGGGACACTTCTTCATTGATGGTGCAGAGGCAATGCTCTATGAACTAAAAGATCGTTATCGTCTTTTCCTTGTTTCAAATGGAACAGCGGTGGTTCAGAAAGGCCGATTGGCCAGTTCTGGAATCGAACCATTTTTTGAACGAATCTTTATTTCAGAAGAGGTGGGATTTAATAAGCCTGCAAAAGAATATTTTGAGTATTGTTTCTCACAAATTCCCGAATTTAAAAGAGAAGAAAGTGTGATCGTTGGGGATAGTCTTACCTCGGATATCAGAGGTGGAAAAAATGCAGAAATTAAAACAATCTGGTTTCAGCCAAAGCTTAGAGCAAATGAATCTGTGACCGGAGCTATTCAACCGGACTATACAATTCATAAATTGTCTGAATTGGGTGCATTATTAGAGAAACTTTGAAAAACCACATCAGTTATTGATTTGAAATCATATCAAGCATAAACAAGAAAGAAGGAGCAGAATATGAAACTTGAAAAGTTAGTAGGAGAAAGATTTAAGGAAAGACCAGCAGACTGCCAGGTAGACAGCCATGCACTGATGATTCGTGGAGGATACATGAAGGCTGTTTCAAACGGCATTTATTCCTCATTTACTCCATTAAAACGGATAACAAGAAAAATTGAACAGATCATGCGTGAGGAAATGGATGCCATTGATGGACAGGAAGTGCTGTTCCCTGTAGTTATGCCGGCAACACTCTGGCAGGAATCAGGCAGATACGAAAGTATCGGCAAAGAAATGATGCGGTTTACGGACAGGAACAAGACACCGATGGTACTTGGCATGACGCATGAAGAGGCAGCAGTGCAACTGGTTAGAGAGTATGGACAGAGCTATAACAAGTATCCATTTATGATTTACCAGATTCAGACAAAATTCCGTGATGAGGCCAGACCGAGGGCAGGGCTGATCCGTGTACGTGAATTTACCATGAAGGATGCGTATTCATTCCATACGAGTCAGGAAGATCTAGAAAAATATTATGAAAGGTGTCATAAGGCATATGAAAGAATTTATGCAAGAGCCGGAGTGCCGGAAGTAGTTTCTGTAAAGTCAGATTCCGGAATGATGGGCGGTAGCATTTCTCATGAATTCATGTTACTGACACCAATTGGTGAAGATTCCATTGTAATATGTGATTCCTGCGACTATAGGGCGAATCTGGAAGCTGCGGAATGTATTACGCAAAACGAGGCTGATGCAGCGATGGAAGAACTGAAAAAAGTGCATACGCCAGATATTCATTCCATAGAGGATATCTGTAACTTCCTGCATACGGATACACTTCGTTCCTGTAAAGCAGTTGTATATCAAAAAGATACTGACGACAGTTATGTTGTGCTCTTTATCAGGGGAGATCTTGAAGTCAATGAAACAAAACTGATGAAGTATCTTGGATGTGAGATACACGCAGCAGTCATTACGCCAGAATGTGGTTTAAATGCAGGCTTTATCGGACCAGTCGGATTGAAGGGTGAGTTTCAGATCCTGTTCGACCGTTCCCTCTCAGAAACTTCTAATTTGTCATGTGGTGCTAATGAAGTCGATTATCACTATACAGGACTGAATATGGAAAGGGAATTTCCAAATGCAGAGTATCATGACTTTGCAAAGGCTGTAGAAGGTGGTATTTGTCCATGCTGTGGGAAAAAGACAGTTCGTATCTCAAGAGGAATCGAAGTAGGAAATATATTTCAGCTCGGTACGAAATATACAAAAGCTATGGGCATGACATATGCTGACAAAGATGGAAATCAGCAGTATCCAATTATGGGTTGCTATGGAATTGGGGTCGGAAGACTTGCAGCGGCAGTCTGCGAAGAGCATCATGATGAATATGGTCCTATCTGGCCAATGAATATTGCACCATGGCAGGTTCATATTTGTGCAGTACGTGCAGATGATGAGGCAGTTAAAAAATGTGCAGACGAACTCTATGAAAAACTTCAGATGGCTGGGGTTGAGGTGATCTATGATGATAGAAATGTCAGAGCAGGTGCGATGTTCTCTGATGCCGATCTGCTTGGGGTACCAGTCAGAGTGGTAATTAGTCCACGAAATATGAAAGAAAATGTGATGGAAGTAACGACCAGAGATAAAACAGTATCTGAAAAGATCACATTGGACAATGCACAGACTTTCATAACAGAACTGGTGGAAAAGCTAAAACATACAGAGTTGAATTAATGTAATGGACAGGTAAGAAAATGCGGTCAACAAGAAGACTTCATACCATAGATAGATAAAATCTCATAGGTGCAAATCGCAAAGGCACAGACAGAAAATGCAGGCCACTAGTGTGCAAATCGCAAAAGCACAGACATAGAATGCAGACCACTAGCGTGCAAATCGTAAAGGCACAGACAAAAAATGCAGGTCACAAGCGTGCAAATCGCAAAAGCACAGACATAGAATGCAGACCACCAATGTGAAAATCGCAAAAGCACAGATTATTTATGTGCATATGAGCAGAAAGATAAACGGGAGAAAGCCATGAACAAAAGAATAAGTGAGGTAAAAGAATGGAATTCACCCAAAAGTATACAGAGGAAGACTTTAGAGAAATAGCAACATTTACAGTAGATGAAAAAAATAATAGCCTGTTATCGATTAAAAAGATGTTAACGAAACAGTTGGGCCTTATTTTTCTCATTATGATGGGTGCTGTTGTGATTCAAAATGGAATCCGGGATATTGAGAGTATCATTTTCAGCTGCATTGCATTTGGAATAATTGCAGCCGTAGTATTTGCCGGAAATTGTGCACTACCAGCCAAACTTGTAAAATATCTCGTCTATCAGCAGTCAAAGCAAAAATACCAGACTCCATCACAGGTCGTGATAGAGGAACATGCACTGATCAGTAATGGAGTTGCATTTCCATTTTCAAGGTATACAAAATTCGTTGAATGGAAACAGTTTATCGTTCTTTCAGATGGAAAATTACTGGTATATTTTAAGCCGGACTGCCAGGAGACAAGGAATCAGATCTTAGCGGTTCTTATGGACAATCATCTCCAGAGTACGTTCTAGGTCGGTGTTTGGCAGCGCAGATAAGACAATACGCATATAATGCTGCGTATCCGCAATACCTGAATTAAAACAGTCAGAATCCATCAGATGGATACCTGTCTGCTCCATCTCTCGAAAGAAAACTGCTGGCTCAGAAGTTATTTTTTGCCAGCGGAAAAAAGAATAGGGATTACAGTAAGGGTTCTCTTCCTGAAAAATATGATCATAGATGTCATTATTTTTCTGGGAGAGAACTTTTATTTTTGTCTGCATGTCTTTATAAGCTCCATTGTTAATTAATTCGCTGATCAGCTGGGCATCCAGGGAAGAAAGATGCATGTTTACGGCAGTATGGGCATATTGGATGGATGTTTTAAGGACATTTGGGCAGAGTAGATACGCAAGTCTGGTTCCGGCACATAGAGATTTTGATGTACTACAGATATAGACGGTCTGTGAAGGCAGCAGTTCCAGAAAGGATGGAGCATCTGCACTGGCAAGAAAACGAAAAGAATCATCTTCAATGACAGTCAGCCTGTATTTGCGGATAACATCAGCAAGAGCCAGTCGCCGTGCCAGGGGCATTTCGACAGAAGTCGGGTTGCTACAGGTCGGCATCAGATAAATACCTTTCATATTTCCGGTGTGACACAGACTGTCAAGATGATCAGGGAGCATGCCGGCAAAATCATTTTCTATTGGAATCAGGTTGATGCGAAGGAAGTTAGCAAGCATTTTAAAGTGATGATAGGTATATGGGTCAACAGCAATCCGGTCTCCGGATTTAAAGCAGGCCAGTAAAGTGATCGTAAGGGCATTCTGGGAACCAGATGCAAGCAGAATCTGTTCTGACACAGCCGGAATCTGCAAGCTTTTAAGATAGGTGACGGCACTGCTCTGATAGTATTTTGTACTTTCTGTGGTCTGATAGGTCAAATGAGAGCGAAAGTCAGGACGGCTGCAGATCGTATGCAGGGCCTGTTCTACATAGGGGTCTGTTGCATGATAGGGTTCTATTTGTGCAAGATTATATTGAATTTTTTGTTCGTTTTTTGGAATTGACTGGTAAAGAGAGGCATTAGGGGATACATAGGTCCCTTTCCCCACAGAGGCATAAATATATCCTTTTTGCGCGCAGATCTTATAAGCTTTCGTAATGGTACTCAAATTTACATCAAGATAGTCGGCAAGCTCTCGTTGTGGAGGAAGCAGTGTATTTGGTGCGAGCCGGCCTGAGAGAATCGCTTCTTCAAGCTGGCTGGCAAAAGAGCGATAGAGAGGTATGGATTTATCTGGCTTTTCAGGAATCCAGGACATCGGATAATTTTCAAAAGAATTAACTGGCATAATGAAACCTCCTTATATAAAACCGGAATTATTGTTTGCCATACAATTATAACATTGTATGACATTAATGGTTAGACCTATGATAAAAGAAGGAGGGATGATTTATGAAAAAAGATATGACCCAGGGAAATATTTATCTGTCCCTGCTATTCTTTACGTTGCCAGTTCTTTGCAGTAATTTATTACAACAACTGTATAATGTGCTGGACAGCATAATCGTAGGCAGGGTTTGTGGAGATCTGGCACTGGCAGCAGTAGGAGCTGCATATCAGATCAGTACGATTCTTGTCACGATATCGATGGGCTTGACAATCGGAATGAGCATTCTGATATCCAGAAGCTTTGGACAGAAAGAACTGCAATGCCAGGTGCAGAGACAGGCAGACAAGGATACAATAAAGAGCAGGACGACACAAGGCGGGAATGAGACAGAAAAGGAAATTCAGATAATGGTGGATTCCGGTATGTTTCTTGTATTGCTGGCGGGATTGGTGCTTGGGGGTGCAGGGGTACTAGGAACACGATACTTGTTAGAACTTTTTCATGTGCCACAGTCGCTGATGAGCCTCACAGAAGAGTATCTGCGGGTACTCTTTCTTGGTACCATACCAGTATTTATATACAATGCGGTCACGAACGATCTAAGAGGAATCGGTGATTCTACAACAGCATTGTTTTTTCTGATTTCTTCAGTTGTGATGGATCTGCTTCTGGATATTGTATTTGTATGGATGCTGCACTGGGGCGTCATGGGTGCAGCGTGGGCGACTGTAATTGCACAACTTTTGTCCAGTATAGGTCTGGTTCGCTATGTAAATAATAGAAATAGGATATTTCGGGTTCATCTTGTATTACTGCAGGTGGATCGCAAAATAATTGCTGAGGGATTGCAGATCGGTATACCGGCTACGTTACAGCAACTTTTTCTAGGAATCGGAAATATTGTAATTCAATATCTGATCAATGGATTTGGTCCGGTGATCATTGCGGCATATGCGGCAGCATCAAAAATAGATGGGTTTGCGATGCTTCCAGCAGTGAATACTGGTCAGTGTATTTCCAATTATATAGCACAGAATATTGGAGCAGGAAATCAGATGCGAGTAAAAAAAGGAGTGCGTGCAGCACTTGTCATGACGACAGGATTTTCAATTGTACTTATGTTGTGCATCCATCTGGGAGCAGGAACATTTATGCATCTGTTCGCAGTTGGAGAGGAAGCTTTAAAGCAGGGAGCGCGATTTCTTAAGATCCAGTCATCTTTTTATATTCTTTTTAGTATTATGCATGTGCTCAATGGTGTATTGATCGGTGAGGGTAGGGCAAAAATGTCACTTGCAGGTTCCATATTGTCATTTTGCGCACTACAGGTTCCGGTCGCAGTCATTCTTTCCGCTGTAATGGGAGTTATCGGTATCTGGGTCGCTGCACCGATTGGCTGGTTTGGTGGAATGCTGTTGCGAATAGTATTTATCAGACAGACATATTTGCAGCGTAGGGATGGATTAAGCAATGGAGGAAGAAATTGACGCGGAAATTCTCATGTGTTATGATGCAATCATAGATTTGATGCTGACAAAATGAAGAAATGCATCAAAAGAATACCACCACCGGGTGGGAATGTGAAAGCATTCATAGCCATATCATTAGGTCATGGAAGATATGGATATGGGTGCTTTTTTGTGTTTGATAGTTGAAAGGAGAATATAATGTTCAGAGAAATGAGAAGAAAAAAACAGTTGTTAACAAAGGAAGAAACAATCGCAATTCTGGAAAAGGGAACCAGTGGAGTACTGGCACTACTGGGTGATGAGGACTATCCCTATGCGGTTCCAATCAGTTATTGTTACTGTGACAATAAGCTCTATTTTCATGGGGCGAAGACGGGACATAAGATTGATGCAATTCGAAAATGTGAAAAGGCGTCCTTTTGTGTGATCGATCAGGATCAAGTCGTTCCGGATGAATATACCACATATTTCAGGAGTGCCATTGCTTTTGGAAAAATCCATGTGATCGAAGATGAACAGGAAAAAAGAGCTGTAGAGCTAGAATATAAATAGTACAAGTTAGATATGGAAAATTCCAAATATAAAAG
>CAJMQE010000132.1 GCA_905215405.1 uncultured bacterium | reverse complement strand
AATCCCACACCACATTTTCTGTGATGTGAGACTTTCTTAACTTAATGCCATTGTGAATATTCTGAAGGGGCTTTTTTTACTTTAAAATAGTAATTATACTTTGGAATACACTTGCAAAACAAAACATAATGCACAAAATGACAGAATATTACAAACTATGATAAGAAAATTCAGTATTTACAGATAGCAACTAAGGTATTATAATCGTATCTATTAACTTCCAGGAAACAGTTTTTATGGTGATTGCTTTTACTGGGTTAACAAATAGCTACTATAACAGAAAAAAGGAGGAAAAAATTATGTCACATTATAGTGTATTCTTACCAAGCTACAGTGTTGGTGATGACTGTTACGAAGAAATCGAACAGGTAACAGAAAAATATGGGAAAAAAGCAGTTGTAATCGGGGGCAGAACGGCCATTAAAAAGGCAAAGGACGCATTACTCGATGGAATTAAAGGTACCGATGTGAAAATTTTGGACTTCATCTGGTATGGTGGGGATTCGAACTACGAAAATGTAGAGATGTTAAAGAACAAAGAAGCAGTACAAGAGGCAGATATGATCTTTGGTGTCGGTGGCGGCCGTGCATGTGATACTGTCAAGGTACTTGGCTCTATGCTTGACAAACCATTCTTTACATTTCCGACGATTGCATCAAATTGTGCTGGTTGCACAGCAATCGCAGTTATTTATAATGCCGATAAGACATTTAAGGAATATTATTATCTGAAAAGACCGTCATATCACACATTTATTAATACGAAGATCATCAGTGAGGCACCTGATGAACTTTTATGGGCAGGTATTGGCGATGCATTGTCCAAAGAATGTGAAGTTCTATTTGCAAGTAGGGAAAAGAAAATGTATCATACGCCTTTGATGGGTACCTGTATCGCAAAAGTATGTACAGATCCTCTTGTTGAATATGGCAGACAGGCTTTAAAGGACTGCAGAGACGGAGTTTCCAGTTTCGCGATTGAACAGGTCGCTCTGGATATTATCATTTCTACAGGAATTGTATCAAATTTTGCAACACATGAAAATCAGCCGGATCCAAAAGATAATTATTATTATAATAGTTCTCTCGCACATTGTTTCTATTATGGTTCTTCCATGGTACCTGCATGTGAAAAGAATCATTTACACGGGGAAATCGTTTCCTTTGGTGTGCTTTGTCTCCTTGCTTATGATAATCAGGAGGAAGAACTTGACAGAATCCTGCATTTTAATAAGAGTGTAGGACTTCCGGTTACATTACAGCAACTCGATGTTACGGAAGATGATCTGATGACAATTGCAACGAAGGCCTCCAAGGTCGTTGAATGGACATATCTTCCAGGAGATCCAAGCGTAGAAAAGTATATTGCAGCAATAAAGAAAGCTGATCAGGCAGGAAAGGCAGTTCTTGCAGAAAAGTAAAACTTAAAGTAAAGAATAGAAAGAGATCTGTTTATGGCAGAACATGACATCTTATAATAAAAAGATCCCTGTGTGGGAGTACAAAAAGGAGCAAATTCTTCTTTTCCTAGTACTTTTTGCACAGGGATTGTTTTATTGTCTTTTTTTGTAGAAAATGGTATGCTAAATAAGATTAACGATGTGCGGATTAACTTTAAAACAAGTATGAAATAAGAATTGCTTTAAGGATGTGTAAATAAATGATAGTTTTAAAAGCGGATGCAATGCTCAAGGCAGTATTTCAGAAAACGATCAGGGTAATGGGAACGAATGTGGAGTGGAATGACATTTTCATTATTCACAACAATAGCATTATCCTGCAGGGAAAACTGAAATCACTTGTCTTTAATTTTGATAAGAGAAAAGTATTCGGCACAGTGGTCGATATCCCGGTAAAGGAAGAGGCCAGACTGATGCTGAATAATCAGATGCTTGAAAATGCACTGAATATGAATTTGTATATATTTGGTAAGTGGGGGCAGATCAAAGGGCTGACTGTTGAGAAAAATTATGCCCAGCTGCAGAAGATGATCAATAATGTTCTGGAAGACATATTTGTGACAGCAGAATTTACGAAAGATAGGTGCAGATTCTATCAGGATGACAAAAGAATTACATTTGAAGAGGTCATTGAAGAATTTCTCAAACTGATGAAACCGGATTTCCTACAGGAGGAAGAAAATGATGAGGTTACTGCAGAAAGGGAAAATGCAGGACCGGCAGGAAGAGGAAAAAGGGGGCACAAAAAAACGGCTGGAAAAGTGTCAAGAGCAGCGGATGAGCCAGAAGAAGATGACGACGAGGAAGAGGATGAATACGAACAACTCGATCCAAGGAGTCGAAAATACCATATGGGACTGTGGCACAATATGGTTTGGGAGTCTCAGGACAAAGTGTTTAAAAAAGAGAAACTTTCCAAACTGGATCGTTTAAAATCTCGATTTGGTAGTAATTTTTATATTTCCAATTACCAGTGCCCGGAGTGTGGTCAGTTGATGTATATGGGTGTTTATCCGGAGGGGAAGGAATTCAGGATCGAGACCGACGAAGGAAATGTATTGTTAGCCAGAACATTTACATGTAGAAATTGTAAGAAGTTCTATACACCGAGACCTTATCAGATGATTGGTGACGGCCTAGTATACTGCCTTGATTTTGAAGATGACAAAGTTGCTTATCAGGACTATTTAGAACTGGCAGGCGAGCAGGCAGAACGAACAGCAAATTGCAATTTTAATATGTATGAAACACAATTGAGGCGGGAAAGAGCCGAGAGCGATAAAGAGTCCGAAGGCAAGAGAGGAATCAAAGAACTTGAGACCTTCTTTAAAAATATGGAAGATGCGACGGATGATGAGATCCTGGAGCAAAAAGACCGTCTGGACTGTGACTTCTATACGGAAAAGAGTATCAAAAAATATGACGGCAGATTAGCAAAAGAAATGAAAAAACGTCATATTACAGATACCGGTGTAAGAAAGAAGAAAGCACAAAAGAAACCTGCAAACTCCACCATGATTGGGGAAGCAAATAAAGAGATCAGACGTGCCAGTGACAGACTTCATGAGGCTCGTCAGACAGAAAATGAGAAGTCAGATCGTACAACCAGAAAACAGAAACAAGTGGCATCTGCTGAAAATTCCTCAGACAGGAATACGGATAAGACAGCAGAACGCGTGCAAGAATTTATCGATAGAGAAGATAGCAGGGCAACAGAGACAGCAAGTCAGAAAACAAGTGATCAAGAAACACGTGACCAGAAAACACATGACCAGGAAATGCGTAATCTAAGGAAGAACGATGCTGCGTCAGGTAATTCCAAAACGGATGCGATATCTACCCAGAAGACTGAATCTTTACGGGGAACAGGACATGAAGCAGAACATGTAGAGAATCAGAAAGAAAAGCGGGATTTTGAGCAGAAAGAGGATCAGGGACAACCTGCAACACAGTCAGTTCTTATGCAGGATCAGAAAAATGAGATCTATGAGGAAAGTATGAATCAGGAGGAGTTAGAGAAACGCGTAAGAAATGTGGAAAATGCCTCCTATGAGCAGATGGATGAAGTTTTGGAGCAGGTCAGAAAATCAGAACTGCCGGAACCTGTTAAAAAGCCACTGATCAGCAGACTGCTGGAATGGATGAAGAACAGGGGAAAGAAAGAACTAGAGGTCCTTGAGACACATTTTCCAGAGCAGATGACTCGGCAACAGTATCAGAAGATTCGCAGAAAGGTAGAACGCTATCGGGAGGCGGATACCACAGATATGCTCAAGAAGCTAGAGCAACAGCGTGATGAGATTGAACAGAATGAAATTCATGACTTTGTGAAAGAACATACAACTGGTACAGATGCAAGAAGTGCTGTATGGAATGCATTTCAGGCATTGCAGGAACAGGATTTTGATGATAGGAATAAAGAGCCAGTATCAAAAAGACTCAAACATAAGCTGACCGAGATGGATGAGGCAGCACTCAGTGAACTGACTCCAGACTTAGCAGAGATGACATTTGATGAGGGAATGGCTGCTTACGAACAGATCAGTGAAGGGAATTTTCTGCCGGAGCTAAAGGTGGATATTCTTGCAAGAATAGATAGAAAACTGCGGGAAATGAAGATGGATGAATGCGAACATCTGGTACATAAGTTGATCAGGGATACTGCCTGGTTGCGAGATACGTACAGTGGTGTGCATATGTTCGACGTAAGGAGAATGGATGAACACTGCATGGATGATGATGCGGTCGTGATTCGAAATGCCAAATATTCTTATGCAGCAGGAATAGGAGCATATGAGTATCCGCTCATGGTCATGGACACATCTTTTGGCGAAGGTGGAAAAAAAGGATTTCTACTGACCCCGGATCATCTGTTTTATAGGTGTGGACTGACGTCAGGGGTGCTTAATGTAAGAGAAATCGAAAAAGTCAGTGCAGGTGCTGGGCTTTTTAATAAAGGACTTTTTGCTTCTTATCATAATGTTGGAGATCTGAAAATATGTGGGCAGCCAAAATTTGAAAAGACTGATAGAAAAGCATATGAGGATTTTGTAGTAAAGTTAAATGATTTTATTGCTTATCTGCATGAAAAACCAGAATCCCGTAGTCTTGCCTATATGGTTCAGGATAAACATGATGTCAAATGCTGCTATCGTTGTGGGTTTGTATACAAGACAGGAAATGTATGCCCAAAATGCGGAAATGTAAATTATGATTAGAAAAAACTGATAATTTGCTATATTTTAACAGTTTTTACTAAGAAGTGATTGCGAAATGTCTGAAAAAATGTTACTCTAGTGATATGTCGAAAACTGGTAAATGGGGAAGTGGGCATTTATCATGTGATTACTGCTAAAATTTTTAAAGGGGGACATAAGATTATGGGAGTAAGCGAAAGAAAGTTTTTTCAGGCAATCAGACAGTGCAATACTGAACTTGTGACTGAGATGTTGGATCAGTACCCTGGTTTGGTCAGCAGTACCGTGAAACAGCCGCCGAAAAAGGAAAACGGACAATCTCCGCTCCAAATTGCATTACAATATTGCAATGGTGATTTTACGATTCCAAATGTTCTACTGGACAAGGGAGCTGATGTTAATTTTATTGCAGAAGAAAATGGCTACAGTCGTTGGCGTGCTCCGGCAAGTCATGACGCAATCAGGGCTGCTGTATTGTATTCCAGGTGGGTGGCAAGAAAACCATCCGGGGAACACGATGAGTATGGCGGAATTGTTTGGGCATTTCCATTACAGAATACAAAGGAAACCAGTGATGCGGCATTTGCATTTCTAAAACGCGTATTTCAGAATGATGGAGATATCACAGCACATGATTCCTATGGAACTTCCTGTATTGGAAGGGCTATTACGACAGCTGAGGAGATTCTTCCGCGGTGGAAATGGCAGGACCGGTGTCTTTCCAGAGAGAAACCTTTAAACAATGAACTTGTTCATGATCTGACAAGAATTTTTGATTATCTTCTTCAATGTGGGGCAGATGCTGATGAATATATTGAAAATCTCAGCCAGACATATCATGAAAAGATGAACAACAGTGCAATTAGTGCATTTTATACTTTATAGAAAAAAACGTGAGACTGTGTGCGGCATAGTTCCCATATTCATCTACCTGTGTAGAAGAATATGGAGAATAGCCTGGCATACAGTTTTTTTGTTGTATTAATAAATGTATGTTAAGCCGGACAATTTTTTAAAGAAGTGTACAGAACAAATAGTGGTTAAAGAAATCTGTTTTGGAAAAGACTATAAATATTGGCGTTCTTATTATAGTTTGTTCAGACAGGAGGAAGTAAAATGAAAAAAAGGAACAGACGGGATCTGACAAATGGGAATCCGTTTACCACGATCCTGATTTTTGCAGTGCCTATGATTCTGTCGAATCTTTTTCAGCAGTTTTATAATATTGTAGATAGTATACTGGTCGGCAATATTCTTGGCGCAGATGCGTTGGCGGCAGTCGGAAGTGTTTCAACGGTCACGGCAGTGCTGGTACAGCTGGCAGGTGGATTTTCCATGGGAGGTTCTATCGTGATTGCACAGTATGCTGGGGCAGGCAAGAATAGGGAAGTTCGTCTGTGCATTTCTACACTTGCTATTTTTTCAGTGATCGCCGGTGGTGTCTTTATGGTGCTCCTGTATCTTGGAATGCGACCGGTCATTAGCTGGATCCGAACACCGCAGGGACTTGTTGCAGATAGCAGCAACTATCTGAAATTCTATCTTTGCGGCAGTATTCCTTTGTTTTTGTACAATGCTCTGAATGGAGCGTATGTAGCAGTCGGGGACTCCCAGACACCGTTGCTCTTTCTGGTGGTAGCATCTGTAATCAATGTGGCACTGGATTATTTCTTCCTTGCAGTCCTTCACACAGGAGTCAGTGGAGCAGCACTTGCAACTGCAATTTCTCAGGCGGTTGCGGCAGTGCTGGCATTATTTTGGATTCCACGGCTTCTGACGGGGGCAGAAAGAACAAAATGGTTCGATAAAAAGATGCTTGGACAGATTCTTATATTTGCACTTCCCAATGCATTACAGCAGTCAGTTGTTTCAGTTGGTACAGTAGTTGTTCAGGCTACGATCAACGGATTTGGAACCAGCGTTATGGCAGGTAGTGCAGCGGCTGCGAAAATTGTGAATCTGATCACAGCACTTCCAATGAATTACAGTAATGCATTTTCTACCTATGTAGGGCAGAATATTGGAGCGAGAAGACCGGAGCGTATTGGGGAAGGGCTGAAAGCATCGCTGCTATTATGTGGCAGTTTATCAATAATGATTACAATTGGATGTGAAGCATTTGCAGAGAAGCTGACCCGGATTTTCATTCAGGAGGAAGATCCAGTACAATTGCAGGAGATGATTCAGACGGGAGCTGCCTATATCAGAGTTGTTGCAGGGGTGCTGGTTGTTTTTACCGTATTTATGATGCTGAAAGCAGTGCTAAAAGGAGCAGGTGATATGAAATGGTTCCTTGCTACGACACTTTTGAGCTTTTTTATCAGATTGATTCTGACGACGGGACTGGCTCCATTTCTTGGAACAGCGGTCATCTGGTGGTCGATCGCAGCAGGCTGGGTAATTGCATGTGGAGTCGCATTGCTCAGATATCATCATGGAGGCTGGATGAAGAAAAGAATTGAATTTCGCGATAAAAACGATTAAAATAGGAGAGATACTATGTGATAAAACGATAAGAATAGCGATAAATCTGGTAGAAAATATTTAGAAAGTATACAGTAGGAAAGTATACACAGAAAAGTATACAGTGGAAAAGTATATAGTAGAAAAGTATATAACTCAAACTTCGCACTTGAATAAGTGCCTATGCACCTTGAAAATTCAATAA
>CAJMQE010000131.1 GCA_905215405.1 uncultured bacterium | reverse complement strand
TTAAGGACTTTCACCCATTAGAAACGTGCGCCGCCAGGCGCACAATAAAAAATACCCTGTCGGATTACACTGGCAGGGTACTTTTCATGATTCTAATGCTATTATGATGGATGCAAGCCTGTGAAAAATCAATCATATCTCTAGTGCCATCTAATACATCTAACACATCTAATCGCATCTATCTCTAATATCATTTCCTATATCTAACACATGGAATGCTTCTAGCACATGGAACGCTTCTAGCACATTGAATACTTCTAATACATCGAACGCTTCTAGCACATTGAATACTTCTAATACATCGAACGCTTCTAGCACATTAAATACTTCTAACAGCGCTCTGATTTTACCAGAATCAGTTTTTCTCCTGGTGTTACTCTTTCAGACTGCAGGCCATTACAATTTTTGATCTTATCCACAGTTGTATAATATCTCTTTGCAATATTCCACAGACAATCATCGTTCTTCACAGTATACCCTATGATACTAGGCATCTGATAATAAACTTCGTCATCGATATCACAAACATCGATAGATTTGATTGCATTTTCTTTCATAATTTCGAAACAGATCGTATCCAGTGAAATGACTGCTTTGATCTCTATTTCTTCTCCTCCAGCCATGACTGCATTCAACTGCTCCAGGTTCACATTGATCGTGTACTGTATATTATCAGCATTTTCCTCTGTAATACTCTTTACATCGATCCTATGCTGGAATGGAATTGTACCATGGATGCATCCCATCGGAATACTGTCATTTGGCGATACATAGAAGACATTCACGATGACAACGCCATCAACTTCAATTCCCCCCTCAAGAACTGCAATATCATCTACTTTAGCTGTACCCGTGCAGTTACAGATCTGCAGGATCTGACTGTCATTTCCAGCTTTCAGTCTCTGATTGATTCTGCACTTAGAGTTATTTTTGATCAGAAGTCTGTGCAGATTGGCTACATCTTTACTAAGCTCAATATTTTTTGTTGGAGAATACATATCATCAATGATCGATACCTGTTTTTCTTCATAAGCTTTAATATTGAGATCCAGAACCATTTCTACACAAATCACTCTGTCCTCTCCATCAAAGTCAGGTTTCACATCAACATCGCAGCTCTGGATCTGATGCGATACATATGCGATCATATCCGGATTGCAGCCACTGACATCGACTGTTCCCTCAAATGCACTCGCAGTCTCATACCACTGAATGCTCTGACTCTCATCTGCTGCCATATACAGTACGAACAGTGAAATCTCACCGCTGACTGCAAGCCCTTCTTCTGCCGGTCTGGAGTCGATGCTCTTAATTGCCGTATCATACCACAGAAGTTCGCCAATATTCGGCTTTCCTGTCGGAAGTTCAATATTTTCTTTAATCCTGAAATTATCCTTCATATTGACTGCAATCTCTGAAATATCAATATCCTTGTTCCGGATCTGAATATCACCACTCTTGCCGTCCTGGCTCATATCCACATCGACTGCCATCTGTTCATCCTCAAGCTTCTCGCTGATCACTGTCAGGGAAATAATCGCCTTGATGCTGACCTTTCTGGAGTTAATTGCTTTGATCGTAAGATCTTCAATTTCACCGAAGCAGACTGTATTTTCGTCTCCTTCAAGACCTTCTACGTTGACTTTTTCCTGAAAATCCATATGTCCTGACATATTTACCGGTACATCAGAAATGTAGAGCAGGGCAAATTCTAATTCCCCTGCAACATCAGCCTTCTCCTCATTGACACGAACAGACTGAATATGTACTAATCCACGTTCCTTTACAATCTGATCTATGTCAGGCTTTGCATCAGGGACATTGAAGTCATCATCGAGTGTAATCTGAACGGTTGCCTTATTCTTAATCTTGTAATCATGAATATAATCCTTTACTAAATCCACAACTGCCTCCCCTTCAAAATTACATACTGACATTTCTTACACGAACGCAGTATACAACTTAAATTTTCTCTATATCTCTATATATACTCCCCTCACCGCGCAAATATTCCACTCCGAATACGAATCTGCATAAAACAGTCTGTTCTCCTAATACTATTCTCTCGCTATACCACTTATTTTATGTCCGTTGCCATACCCATCGTAATGTTTATCGCAATACCCATCGTAATCTTTATCGTTATGTTTTTATGTTTCGTAATATCAAATAATCTATTGTAACGTCTATTATAATCTCTACTATTTATCGTAATATCTATAATGCTCTTTAATATCTATAATGCTCTTTAATATCTATAATGCTCTTTCCTATCTATTGGAATGTCTATTATGATCTCTACTATCATGATCTATCTGTGCTGTTCTCAATTAAAGATCACCGGCATTTCCATCTTTTCAATCTTAATGACCATGTACGGGTAAGTTTCCATCTGGCCGACCTGCTCCCCTTTTGCAGGGCCGATCAGATTGGTATTCACAAATATCGCATTTTCTCCTTCATATATATCATTGAGCCGGATACTGTACCCCGTGGTCTGCTGCGTACCATAACCAACAATTATATATAAATAATCTTTAGTCGTATAGGTCAGATGCATCTCTTCCTGTTTTCGATTTTCAAGCGCTTTTAAAAGCTCTTTCGGTAGATCCTCATTTTCCACGATCGTATAATCGATCTCCGAAACTCTTTTTCGTGATGTATCACGAATACTGCATCCTACCAGTGTTCCCGTCAGCACTACAGTCATCAGGCAGAGCAAGATCAGCCTTACTTTCTTTGGCATGGACAAAAACGCCTCCTCATTCTTTCCCTGATTGATTGTATTCTTAATGCGGACGAAATATGCTATTCTATTCCTCTGTTGTCACTGTTACATTCTGAAAGAATCTGTTTAAAATGGCGGTACTGTCCGATCCCTGCTGCGCCATTAGATCCGCAGAGTAAATGCTCATTCCAAGTCCGCTTCCTTTTCCTTTTGTCGTGATTTTCACCTGATTGTCAGCTGTTTCCATCCAGAAACACGGAGAATTGATTCCGGTCGCCGCTGCAAATTCCTCGCCTGACATCATAACATTTCCGACCTGTACCTTCAGGACATAGTCCGTACTGTCCCGCAGTACAATCTGAACCGAATCTGCCGGGTTCTGGATAGAAATACTGTTATTGGTGTATTTACTAAATTTATCGACAAAGTCCTGATACGTAAAAGTTACAACACTCAGATAATCCGGAGACTGTTGATCTTCATCACAGGTTACCGTCTGCAGATAATCGTAGTCCGATGTTCCCATGTATTCCTGTCCGCTCCTTGTCTTTCCTGCACTTACCTCATGATAATAAGTATCAATCAGTTTTCCGTTATAGCTGAGTAACATTCCATTTGTCGCTGAAATACAATCTGTAATCAGATTATAGTTATTTGTGTAGGCATCCCCCCACTGGTTTCGCATTTCTTTTTCTGTCATAAAATCCATTCCAAGGGTATCACTATCTACAGACATTTTGTCTCCCATTGCCTTGTAGATCTTGGTCCGGAGCATGATACTCTCTGCTTTTATAACTTCAGGCTGTTGTGACAGTGTCAACCTTGATGCAAGCACACCAGCCAGATATTTGGAAACATCCATACTTTGGGAGCCATTTTTATACTTTACATTTACCTTCCTGGTCTCTGACAATGCATCTGAAGCCTGCTCATCGACGACCCCGCTCATAAACATTGTGATAACAAAAGGGGTAAAAAGAAAGATTGCCAGCGTCAGGATCACCGATACAATTTTTACTCTTAGTGCGCCGGCTCCTGAATCGCTCCGACCGGCTACTCTATGATACTCGTTGGTACTCGCCACATCTGACTTTTGAAAATGTCTGCCAGACCGGCGCCCTGATTGCGCCTCAAGAGCTTCTCTGACTGAAATACCCGTTCTGCCATCTCTATGCACCCGCCTGCTGTCCGTCCCAACTATCACTTCTGTCTTGCTTACTTTTCTGCTGATATCATCATCAAGATAAACTGTCACGAAATATTCCTCCTTTCAGACACTACTAAACAATTATATTCCGCGACTTGTCCTAATATAACCGTTTGCCTCTGGTCAGACAAAAAAAATGCATGGTCCCAGTTTTTTGAACTGGTGCCATGCACTTTTCCTATTTATTCTGATTCAGAGATTCTGGATTGGTCGCCTTTACTTGTGGCTGCCCATGCGCCGCTATCTTTACTCTGCCATTTTCGCTCTGATTGTTCTGTGCCAATATCTATACCTTGTCATCTTAGCTTTGATCATTCGGCTCTGTCATCTTTGCTCTAATTGCTCTGCACCGCTATCTTTGCCTTGTCATCTTAGCTTTGATCATTCAGCTCTGTCATCTTTGCTCTAATTGCACTGTGTCACTATATTTACTCTGCCATCTTCATGCTGATTAGTTGTTCCAGGTACTTGCTCTTATACCTGTTGCCTGTCTGAAATGCGTATAATTCTCTATCTATTGATATTCGGCATCACTGTTTTCTGGGCAACTGCTTTTTCAAGTTCTTCACTTTCCTCTTTTTCAATAACTTCTTCCGGTGGAACAATTACTTTCTCCAAATGCCAGATATCTCTTACATATTCTTCAATTGTTCTGTCTGAAGAGAATTTTCCCGCACATGCTGTGTTCAGAAGCGCCATCTTTGCCCAGCCTTTCTGGTCTTTGTAGAGTGTCTGAATTTTCTCATGTGCCTGTGCATAAGAACGAAAATCTTTCAGTATAAAATACGTATCCGGTCTTCTTCCACAGGAATCATTTAGAAGCGAATTATAAATATCACGGAACAGCTCATGATCCTGTGCATAGGTACCATCTACGAGCTGATTCAGCACTGTCCTGATCTCGGCATCATTGTTGTAGATTTCCATTGGATTATAACCACCATAATTCTCGTATTGAATAACTTCATCTGAGGACATTCCGAAAATAACTGCATTTTCAGCTCCTACTTCCTGCACGATTTCCACATTAGCTCCATCCATGGTACCCAGCGTAATGGCACCATTTAGCATGAACTTCATATTGCCTGTTCCGGAAGCCTCTTTTGAAGCGGTAGAAATCTGTTCACTGACATCAGATCCCGCAAAAATAATCTCTGCATTGGATACTCGATAATTTTCAATAAATACAACTTTAATCTTTCCCTGGATTGTAGGATCGTTGTTCACCACATCTGCTACACTATTGATCAATTTGATAGTAAGCTTAGCAATCTTATAGCCAGCTGCTGCCTTTGCACCAAAGATAAATGTCGTTGGTATAAAATCCATATTAGGAGCCGCTTTGAGCTTATTATACAGATACATCACATGCAGAATATTTAAGAGTTGTCGCTTATACTCGTGTAATCTCTTGACCTGTACATCAAAGATAGAATCCGGATCGATCTTAATCTGATTCTCTTTCTCAATATATTCTGCCAGTCTCTTTTTATTCTGATATTTAATATCCATGAACTCCCTACAAAATGTTTCATCCTCTGCCAATGGTTTCAGTTTTGCAAGCTGCAAAAGATCCGTGATCCAGTCATTTCCGATCTGCTTCGTGATCCAGTCAGACAGCAACGGATTTGCATGAAGGAGAAATCTTCTCTGGGTAATTCCATTCGTTTTATTATTGAACTTTTCAGGCATCATTTCGTAGAAATCCTTAAGTTCCTGGTGTTTTAATATTTCTGTATGCAGTTTTGCCACACCGTTTACAGAGAATCCTGCGACTATCGCCATATGAGCCATTTTCACCTGTCCATCATAAATAACAGCCATTTTTCTGATCTTTTCCTGATCATTTGGATATTTTTCCTTTATTTCTTCTATAAATCTACGGTTGATCTCTTCAACAATCTGATAGACTCTTGGGAGCAGACGTGAGAATAACTCGATTGGCCATTTCTCTAACGCTTCTGACATAATGGTATGGTTGGTGTATGCACAGGCATGCGTTGTGACCTCCCATGCCTCTTCCCAGTTCAGTCCCTCTTCATCCATCAGAATACGCATCAACTCTGCAACTGTGACCGTCGGATGTGTATCGTTCATCTGAAACACCACTTTTTCAGCCAGTTTTCTTATATCTGTATGTGTCTCTTTATATTTGGCAATTGCTCTCTGAATACTTGCAGATACAAAGAAATACTGCTGTTTTAATCGTAATTCCTTACCTGCATAATGATTATCATTTGGATAAAGAACCTCAACGATTGTCTTAGCCAGATTTTCTTCTTCAATTGCCTGATGATAATCCCCTTTATCAAAGGAACTCAGATTAAATGTGTGAATCGGCTCTGCATCCCATATACGTAAAGTATTTACAACATTGTTCCCATACCCTACGATTGGCATATCATAAGGTACCGCCAGTACCGATCTGTAATCCTCCTGAACATAGTGATCTCTTCCTGTATCATCCTTATACGATCTGACGTATCCACCAAATTTGACCTCTACTGCATACTCTGCACGTTTGATTTCAAACGGATTCCCGTCTTTAAGCCAGTTGTCCGGTACTTCTACCTGATATCCATCCTGAATCTGTTGTTTGAACATTCCATATTTATAACGGATACCACATCCATATGCCGGATATCCCAGTGTTGCAAGAGAGTCCAGGAAACAAGCTGCCAGTCTTCCCAGTCCGCCATTCCCCAATGCCGCATCTGGCTCCTGATCCTCGATCACATTGATATCTACCCCAAGTTCGTTAAGAACCTCTTTGATCTCATCGTATGCCATAATATTAATCATATTGTTACCGAGCGCACGTCCCATCAGAAATTCCATGGACATATAATATACGGTCTTCGCATCGCGTTTCTTATACTCTTTATAAGTCTCTATCCATTCATCTATGATGATATCTTTTACAGCATAGGAAACTGCCTGAAATATCTGCTGGTCATTCGCTTCCTCAATCGTTTTTCGATATAACAGCTTTACATTATCTACTACACTCTTTTTGAAAACATCCCTATTAAATCCATACTTTGCCATCTTTACACTCCTCCTGAATTAAAAGATATGTCTGTTATTTTTTCTTAACACACATTACCAGTATTCGATTTTATTCTACAATAAATCTGAAAATATAACAAGTCAAAACGTTTTTTCTAACTATTTTAACCCATGCTTTCTATTGTATACATTTATACTGTAGTATGGACATATTTGGCAGTCAGGATACCAGCTTTTTCCTGACAAAACTTATCCTTTAAAAAATATAAGTTATATTATCTTATGCAGTTTTTCTATATTTGTGCATCAAAGCTTATTTCACGCATTGGTTTCTCACTCAATCACAGCCACCGGTATAACCGGTGGTTTGCTGTGTCCCCTATAAGGGGATAT
>CAJMQE010000130.1 GCA_905215405.1 uncultured bacterium | reverse complement strand
GGCTTGGGGGTGTAGCCACCAAATATACTATTCGTTTTCTGCTTCGGCAAGTTTGTTAAGGATCCACTCCCGATTGATAACAATGTCCTCATCATCGCGGAGATCCTTGAAATCATTGCAGTGTGAAGAAGCAAATTCATACATATTGTCAATGTCAACTGCACCAGTGATCTTACCCTTATTAATGATGGTTTATTCCATACGAGAATAAAAATAGAGTAGACGAATTATTTAGCAATCTTCATCAAATCTTTATTTTTTTCTGTTAGGTTATATTTCAGTAAGAAATGAAATATGGAAGGAAGGATAGTAAAGATGGAAATGATGTTGCAGACACAAAATTTGTGTAAATATTTTAGAAAGCAGAAAGCGGTAAATAATGTTTCACTTAATATAGAAAAGAAACAGATTTATGGACTGCTTGGACCGAATGGTGCGGGAAAATCTACCACATTGAAAATGTTGACTGGTATGATGAAACCCACTGCAGGAAAGATTTACTTTGATGGAAAACTTTGGGATAGGAAAGATTTATCAAAAATAGGAGCGTTAATTGAGAATCCGCCTATTTATGAAAATCTTTCCGCCAGAGAGAATTTGAAGGTAAGACAATTATTGCTTGGTACAGATGAAAACAGAATTGATGAGGTCTTGCAGATTGTATCACTTACAAACACCGGAAAGAAGAAAGCAGGACAGTTTTCTTTGGGAATGAAGCAAAGACTAGGCATTGCAATGGCATTGCTTGGAGAACCGGAACTTTTGATATTGGATGAACCTACGAATGGATTAGATCCAATAGGCATCGAGGAATTACGAGAGCTGATCCGGTCTTTTCCGGAACAGGGAATCACTGTAATTCTCTCCAGTCATATTCTCTCAGAGGTACAGTTACTTGCAGATAAAGTCGGGATTATTTCAGGTGGAATCTTAGGATACGAAGGAGCATTAAAGCAGGGAGATAATCTTGAAGATTTGTTTATGAATGTGGTAAGAAAAAACCAGAAAGCAGGTGAAATCCATGGTTAATATTATAAAAGCAGAACATCAAAAAGCCAAAAGAACCATGCGAAAAAAGTTTATCTGGGGATTTCCTCTTCTTACATTTGTCATGGCATTTATATTTACTCTTGGGATGACAAATGCTTATGCAGAAAGTGTTTGGAACTGGTGGTATACACTTTTGCTGCCGGGGATGATTGCTCTATTTTGTTATCTTTCTGTGGCGCAGGAGAAAAAGATAAAATACTATCATTTAATGACTATTCCCACAGACAGAAGAAAATTGTTGCTGGGGAAAATTATTTATATTGGGTACATGATTTTGTTTTCTAATGTGATTGTGTTTGCAGGAGCAACGCTTGGAGGCTTTCTTCTAACGACACATGTTCCAGTTGGAGGAGCGTTGATTGCAGTATTGTTTCTGACGGTTTCTGAGTTATGGGAGATTCCGGTAGCTTTATTTTTAAGTGAACGATTTGGAATGATTGTAAACCTGTTCGTCTGCCT
This sequence comes from uncultured bacterium, assembly GCA_905215405.1. Classification (GTDB taxonomy): domain Bacteria; phylum Bacillota; class Clostridia; order Lachnospirales; family Lachnospiraceae; genus CAJMQE01. Next base: position 6,018 of record CAJMQE010000130.1, on the reverse strand, counting down.
GTTTATTACCGTCAGCGGTGTGGTAATATCACAAACCAGAATCTGGTATGTACTTGTTTCTGCAATCCCTATGCGAATGATGTGCCCGTTGCTTCATGTTTTACCAAATGGACTTGCCGCAGAAGCAGGGAATCCTCTTTTGGATACGGGAGTCATTGTTCCGGGAATGTGTCTCTCAATCATCTGGTTTGTTTTTGTAACGGTTCTGTTTTTGAAATGGTTTGAGAGAAGAGAGGTGAAATAAGATGATTGGAAGATCTCTTAATGCAGACTTGCGAAAGATGAAAGGAACATCTGTGATTCTGGCACACTTACTGATTCCGATTATAACCAGCGTTATATTTTTAATATATTACTTTTTTTCACCATGGAATGAAAATATGAAAGTGATTGCATTTTATCAGGCAATAGGAGCAGGACTTCCGGTACTTATTGGAATTTTTACAGCAAGTGTGATGGAACAGGAACAAAATGCAGGTGATTTTCAAAATCTGTTGTCTTTACCGGATAAACCTGCAGCATTTTTATCGAAACTGTTGATGCTACTGGTTTTGTGTCTGTGCTCTATCCTATTGACAGCAATCATATTCGGAATTGGATTTGGAAGAATCGCATCAAGCGATATCGAAATCATGAAAGGATGTATATTTGCAGCATTGCTGCTGTGGGGAAGCAGTGTTCCACTTTATCTGTGGCAGCTGATTCTGGCTTTTCAGTTTGGAAAAGGGGTATCCATTGGAGCAGGGATTATATCAGGACTAATTAGTGCATTGATGCTTACCGGACTTGGAGATTATGTGTGGAAATATGTATTTGTCTGCTGGACGGGTAGAGTACCATATACTTATCTGCAATCTGTATTGGGAGAAACTAGTGTAGGTGAATGGTTGTCATTCATACCAGGTTGCTTAATATTTACAGGGATTAGTATGGTATACTATTTTTGGTGGGTAAACCACTGGGAAGGAAACAGAATATCGGAATAGAATCGAGGGAAACTATGGCAAAAATACTGGCAGTTGATGATGAACCGGCAATTCTGGAAATGATAGAAAGCATTTTGAATAAGGATGGACATCTGGTTACCAAAGTAAGTAATCCACTAAAAATTAATATGGAAGAATTACATCGTTATGACCTGATTTTACTGGACATTATGATGCCTGGAATTGATGGCTTCGAATTATGCAAAAGAATTAGGATACTTGTGGATTGTCCGATTTTGTTTCTTACGGCAAAAACGGAGGAAAACAGTCTGGTAAACGGACTTTCTTTAGGAGCAGATGATTATATTTCAAAGCCATTTGGAGTGATGGAACTTCGGGCAAGGATCAATGCACATCTTAGAAGAGAGCACAGGGAACATTCTGTCCGGATGGTTTTAGGGAGAGTCTGCATTCAGATGTCTCAAAAGAAACTGTTGATGGATGATAAAGAACTTCCGTTTACGAAAGCAGAGTACGAAATCTGTGAATTTCTGGCTAAAAACAGAGGACAGGTTTTCTCGAAGGAACAGATATTGGAAGCGGTCTTTGGCTTTGACAATGAGAGTAATGACAGTACTATTATCACGCATATCAAAAATATAAGAGCAAAATTTGCGGATTATGATTATATACCGATAAAAACAGTCTGGGGGATTGGATATAAATGGGAAGAGTAAAGAGAAGCAATGCACTCAGCAGGATTTTTATGAGATATGTACTGGTCATGCTTGGATCATTAGTTGGTTTGGTGATTGTTGCTTATCTGCTGCTGTGCCTTTTGATTAGTGTGGGCTGTATTTATCCGGCAAATTATGCAGAGCAAAAGATTAATGAAGCATATGATACGATTCTACGTGCAGATAAAGTGACTGCTGAGATGATTCCCGCACTTTGTGATTATGTAATCTTTTCAGAGAATGGAGAGAAAATAGGTGGAGATCTGTCAGAACAATACGAACAGATAGCATGGAATGCTGCAAAGTACGGAAACGCATCCGGGAAATATTTTTATAAAGTAATTGTAAGGGAAAATGAATATGTTGTATTGCAATATCGCCTGACACCTCAATATCATTCAGCTTTTTTGAGGGAGCATTTTATAGGACTACAGAATGTGATGAGTATTATGTCAGTGATTGGAGCGGTAGCGATTATCATCATTCCGTCCATACGTTTTGGAAAAAGAATCAAAAAGCAGATGCAGCCTGTATTAGACGCAATCAGACAAATAAAGGATCAAAATCTGGAATATGAGACATCCTGTTCCGGTATCAAAGAGTTTGATGACTGTTTATCGGCAATCGATGATATGCGAGATGCATTGCGAGAATCTTTAGAAAAGCAGTGGAAAACAGAGCAGGAAAAGAAACAACAGATGTCTGCTTTGGCGCATGATATTAAAACACCTCTTACGATTGTACGGGGAAATGCAGAACTACTTTCAGAGACTGAACTGACCACAGAACAGAAGAATAATATCACTTATGTTTTGAACGGCACAACACAGATACAAAGTTATGTAAAACAGTTGATAGATGTCACAAAATCATGGAATTGCAGTGATGTTACCTATACAACGGTGAGGTTAGAAGATTTTTTCGCAGATATAAAGGAACAGGCACTCGGACTGGTAGAAATCTATCATCAGAAAATAGATTGGAAGGCGGGACAAAGTGATAAAAAGGTAACGATTGCTTATGATCCAATGTTCCGGGCCGTAATGAATATGATTCAGAATGCAGTGGAGCATACAAAAGAAAATGGAATCATTTATATTGACGCAAAGGAGCAGGATGGCCGGCTGACATTCATTGTGGAGGATAGCGGATCAGGATTTACAAAAGAAGCATTATTGCATGGCACAGAGCAGTTTTTTATGGATGACACAAGTAGAAATGGCGAAGCCCATTATGGGATGGGACTATTTTTTGCAAAAACTGTGGCTGAAAAATATGGTGGAGGTATTAAACTTTCAAATTCTGAAAATACAGGTGGGGCGAGGGTAGAAATATTTTTCCTGAGTAGTCAAGAAACAAGCTAAATGAAAAGTCTAATCCCCCAGCATAGCTGGGGGATTAGACTTTTCATTTATACGAATATTCGCAAACTACAAGATAAAGCCAAAACTTCATATACTCTAACAGTTAGCGAAAGATGCCAGAGCAGTATACCATGTCAAACGAATTGTGTTAGTTAATCTGGATCTTATTGATGAATATCTGGAAGCATTCCGTGATGAAGAATTTTGATGAAAGAACAGGAGGAACAACTATTCCTCGAAAATTGAGAATTACATATGTTCAATTCTTTGTATTAGGTATATATTTTGAAAAGTTATCCGGTTATACTGACAATATCAAAAGGCAGAACTGTTAGAATGAGGTGAGCAGATGGATACAGCACAGAGAATAAGGATAATTCGGATGATTGAAAAAATAGAGAAGAACCCAGAATTCAGTAGTAAAATCGGTGTGAGAAATACATCTGAGTTTATATCAAGTAAACAATCAAAAAAATGAATGATTCAAATCATAACAGGAGTCAGAAGGAGTAGAATATGTTATCGTTATTATTTGCTATATGCATGATTTGGTTTATTGGAAAATTTTTTATATTTGGTGTAAAAGCATCCTGGGGAATCTTAAAGCTGCTCTGTACAGTTGTATTTTTCCCGGTGGTTTTGATAGGAATGGTTGTTGGCGGACTGATTTATATTGCACTTCCATTGTTGATCATCGGCGGAATCATTGCACTTATATCATCTAACTCATAAAAATACGAGGAGGGAAGAAATTATGGGATATGATATAGAAAAAGAGAAACGAGAAGCGATTGAAGCAGGACAACGTGCGTTAAGTAGTCTTCGGACAGCAAAAGAGAACCTGAACAGTGCAAAGAATTGGGGCTTGGTGGATATGTTTGGCGGTGGATTCTTTTCTACGATGTTGAAACACTCCAAGATGGATCAGGCCAGACAAAATATGGAACAGGCGAAATATGATCTTCGTAATTTCAGTAGGGAATTAAATGATGTGAACGTGGCTTGTAATTTAAACATCAATACTGGAGACTTCTTATCCTTTGCAGATTATTTTTTTGATGGATTTGTTGTGGATTGGATGGTGCAGGATCGAATCAATAATGCTAGACATCAGGTGGAAGAAGCTATCCGCAGAACGGAATACATCATAAACCAGTTACAGCATATGTAAAGGAAAGAGGCAGTGAACCATAAATAGGTTCGCTGCCTTGTTTTTTCATACTTATTTCTGTTTCTTTTTTTCTTCTCTGAGCAATTCGATGTTTAGTCCCTGCTCTCCGGCTGTTTTATCAACCCAGAGATTCAGAGAATCTATTGCCAGAGAAATTTCATCCAGTTTGTTACTGATAAAAGCAAAATCCTTGATCTCATCATCACTGATCTTACCGTCACGGGCAATCTGGATCAGACGTGTGGTAAGAGGATTAATCTCATTCAGACTGGCAATGGTTTCCAGAATTATATTAGATAAGTCGGAAACTTCGACTTCCGGGACATAACGATGACCGATTTCGCATTTATGAGAGCAGTAATAATTGCAGAGATCTGGTCGCCCGTAAGCGTCTGCCATCTGGATAATATCATAAGGTGTAGGTTCCTGCATTTCATATTCAAATTTTTCAATTTTAGAATCAGAAACAGCAGTCATTTTTTCGCTGGCTTCTAATCTGGTAAGACCGGCTTCTTCCCGGCAAATCTGATAAATTGTTTTATTTTCTCTTGTAGATTGTTTCCCCATGAGAATAACCTCCCCGTATATCGCCGAACATGAGAATTATCAGGTGTTAAGTCCACATGCTGTGCGTGTATTTTCTTTATAGATTTTATTATACTTGAAGCATCAGTAAACAACAAGTGCATTGTTGATACGGAATTATGAAAGGAAGAAAAAACATGAGGAAAACTAGAAGTGATTGTAGAGTAGGAACATTTGAAAAGAAGCATGGTCTTCCACCGGGGACTATTAGAAACAAAAATGGAAGAGATACCAGAAGTGACAAAAAAATTGGCACCATTCGCAAAGAAGCAAAGTAGGAACATAATCATGGAAAAGAAAATAAGAAAAAGATATCATTCAGAAGAAGCTGTAAAAAAAGCGTTAAAAATTGAATCATTTCGAAATTTAACAAAGGATAAAGTGATGGAGTTTACATCTATGATTCCATATATGGAAAAGGAAGTGGCGCTTGAAATAATAAAGCAGTTCCCAGTATATGTAGAGTTTGTGGAATCAGCAATAGAAAATTATACACAGTTATGCAAAACAATTTTAGAAACAAATAAAGAAGAATATGAACAAGCAGTTCATGCACATCAGTATGTTCTTGAGACCTTCGCAAATCAGCTGGAACAAGAAAACTTAACAGAGGAGGAAAGAAGGGACTTTTCTGAAAAAATGATTGAAGAAGCTGATAAAATAACGGAATTATATTTACAGCAGCAGAAATTTCATGAGCGAGTGTTCAAGACGATTGGGGGAGTTGTAACATTAGCTTTGGGAGTGACGGTAACAATGTTAGGTTTAAAAGCAATTGGTAGCGATGAAGATTTACCTCAACTAGATGATGAGAATCAGAATGTTGCATAATAGCTTTATCTATAATTGAAAACAACAGGATGGAAAGGCTCAGGAAAAAGTATTCTGGGCCTTTTGTCTTAGAAGGATAGCAGTATAAAAGAGCAGGGATTTTTATACCCCACCTATTGATATACACTGTAACCATCAAAGAAGATTAAATCATAAAATTCAAAGAAATGGAGGAGTTGGCAATGAAAGGTTTTAACACTGGTGATGGTTACATGGGATTGGAGACTGTGAGAAAAAGTCTGTAACACTTTTTCTATGCGAACCCTACAAAAATATTAGAAGAATAACGTATGCAAAACTTCCTGTTTGCCAACTTGCCCTTTGAGAGAGGAAAAATCCTTTTCTCAAACAATGTCATTAACTTTAGCAAAGAGCAGAAATCGTAAGCATTTATAAAACTATGA
>CAJMQE010000129.1 GCA_905215405.1 uncultured bacterium | reverse complement strand
TCCCCTTATAGGGGACACAGCAAACCACCGGTTATACCGGTGGCTGTGATTTATAGAACACAGGCCTAGACGACGCCTCAGACGAATCACCATCACCAGAAGCCCCCTTAGAAGAATCCTTTTCTACTACATGCAGATGGACGGATTGTTCTAAGCATTACGAATCAATTAAATGTAATATGTTTTATAAAAACTTGATATTGCTGTTGCGTTTATGGCTGAATATACTAGAACGTAAAGGAGTCTGAAAATATGAAAAGATTGAAAAAAGCCTGAAGAAAAGGGATAAGAAGGGGGTCTTTATATGAAGCGGGTCGCACAGGAATATGGGGAGATGCGAAACTACCATGTTATGGAAAATGTAGTCAGTATAGAATTTGAAAAGAAGAAACTGGAACTGGAGATTGTTACAGCCTCCATTATCAGAATTACGGAAAATAGAGAAAAAAGTTATGCTATTGAGGGGGAAAAGACAATTCCCTGTGATTTTACAATTACGGGCGCGGATGAAAAGAATCACTATTTATCACTTTGTACTCGCAATCTAAAAATGTATATACATGATGATGCTAAAATTGATATATATAATGCAAAAGGCAAACTTTTATGTGCGGATTACCGCCACGTAAAAATCGACAGAAACAGCAGTACATACAGTAACAGTACATACAGCAGCAGTACAGACAGAGAAAATCCGAAAGAATGCGCAGGTCAGTCCGATGAGAAGATGGAGAAAGAACTGGCACAGAAAGAAGGGCACGAAGCAGTAGGAGAGGATGATACGCATCGTATTACAATCATGAAAAAAATGTCAGGAGATGAATGTTTCTACGGACTGGGTGACAAACCGGGATTTTTGAACAAGCGGGGGTATTTATATGAGAACTGGAACAGTGATCTTCCACAGGCACATAATGAAGCGTTTCGAGCTCTTTATAAATCGATTCCTTTCTTTATTGTATTGCAGGGTGCAGGATGCTATGGAATCTTTTTTGATACACCTTACCATAGCTGGTTCGATATGGGAAAAGAGTCAGCAGAGTATTATTATTTTGCAGCAGACCAAGGATTGCTGAATTATTATTATATCGCAGGAAATACGATCGCAGAAATCATTAAGAATTATACGCATCTGACAGGTAGGACACCACTGCCTCAGATGTGGACTCTGGGGTATCATCAGTCGCGCTGGTCCTATAAAAGCAGCCATGAGGTAATGCAGGTAGCAGCAAAGATGAGAGCATGTAAAATTCCGTGCGATGCCATTCATCTTGATATAGATTATATGGATGGATACCGGGTATTTACTTGGAATAAGGAGAATTTCATGCATCCGCAGGAGATGATCTCGCAATTACATAAAAAGGGTTTTCGTGTGGTAACGATCGTAGATCCTGGTGTTAAAGTGGATCCAGCCTATGCGGTCTATCAGGAAGGAATGGAGAAGAACTATTTTGCAAAAGAAGAAAATGGTAACGTATATGAGAATCAAGTATGGGCGGGGAAATCTGTATTTCCTGATTTTGCGTCATCAGAAGTGAGAAAATGGTGGGCAGGGCTCCATAAGGCGCTTACGGACGAAGGGGTCGCCGGAATCTGGAATGATATGAACGAACCGGCTTCGTTTGATGGACCATTGCCACTGAGTGTTACATTTGAGGAAGACGGAACCCGCGTGAAACAGGAAAGGATTCATAATATATATGGAAATCTGATGTCACAGGCTTCCTATGAAGGGGTAAAGAAATTGACAAAGAAACGTCCATTTGTGCTGACACGGGCCTGCTATGCGGGAATTCAGAAATACGCAGCGGTCTGGACAGGGGATAACCAGAGTTTGTGGGCACATCTGGCAATGGCAATTCCACAGTTGTGCAGTCTGGGACTTTCTGGGGTAGCGTTTGCAGGCACGGATGTGGGAGGATTTGGAGCAGATACGACTGCGGAACTTCTGATCAGATGGGTGCAGCTGGGTTGTTTCTCTCCATTTTTTCGCAACCACTGTGCAAATGCGCAAAGGCATCAGGAACCTTGGGCATTTGGCGAACCATGCCTTTCAGTTTACCGAAAATACACCACGCTCAGATATCAGTTGCTTCCCTATTTGTATGATGCGTTTGTAAAATGTGAAAAAAGTGGTCTACCGGTGATGCGGCCGCTGGTCATGGGAAATGAAGGAGATTCCCAGACATATGAATGCAATGATGAATTTATGTTTGGAGATTCCATGCTCGTGGCTCCAGTAGTTGTGCAGGGGGCAAGAAGAAGGATGGTGTATCTGCCGCAGGGAGTATGGTACGACTTCTGGAATTATAAGAAGATAGAAGGAGGGACGTGGCTGATCGCAGAAGCACCACTGGATCACTGTCCGGTCTATGTAAAGGAAAACAGCGTGATTCCAATGTATGATCCTGTGGAATATGTAGGACAGCAGGAATATAATCTGCTCTACATGAATGTCTATGGAAAAGCGGCTGAATATGCGCATTATCAGGATAATGGTGAGGATTACCGGTATCGGGATGGAGAATTTAATGAGTACTTCTTCCAGTATGGGGACGGCAAAACAGAAGTCAGAATGCTTCATCAGGGCATAGACAGACGGTATGAGAGAATTATCGTAAAATTGAATGGGAATATTGTAGATATCGTAGATAAATCGAGAGATGCAGAATCTGGTTTGGCAAAATAGACGAAAAACACGAAAAAAGTCAGACATTGTTGTGAGATATTGAAAGTTGCCAAAAAATACAATCTATAGTAAAATGGTGACGTGAGTGTTTACTAATATTTTGTTATAAGGAGATTAGAAAATGGAAATGTTATCACTTGAAAATGAACTCAGATCCAATGAATATCCTGGAAGAGGAATTGTTGTTGGAAAATCTGCCGATGGAAAAAATGCTGTAACTGCATATTTTATCATGGGTAGAAGTGAAAATAGCAGAAACAGGGTTTTCGTAGAAGATGGAAAGGGTATCCGCACACAGGCATTCGATCCATCAAAGCTCAGTGATCCAAGTCTGATTATTTACGCACCAGTCAGAGTACTTGGAAATAAGACGATTGTAACAAATGGTGATCAGACAGATACCATCTATGATCTGATGGATAAGCAGCAGACATTTGAGCAGGCTCTCAGAACAAGAGAGTTCGAACCGGATGCCCCTAATTATACACCAAGAATCTCAGCAGTTATGCATGTAGAGGACGGTCAGTACAATTATGCAATGTCTATCTTAAAGAGCAATAACGGCAATCCGGATCAGTGCAACCGTTATACATTTGCTTATACAAATCCAGTAGCTGGAGAGGGTCATTTTATTCATACCTATAAATGCAATGGAAATCCACTTCCTAGTTTTGAAGGGGAACCAAAACTGGTAACAATTCCAGATGATATGGATGCATTTACAGAAATGCTGTGGAACAGTCTGAATACAGATAACAAAGTTTCACTGTTCGTCAGATACATTGATATTGAAACAGGCACATACAGATCTAAGATCATCAATAAGAATAAGTAGTTGATATGCGGTTCCGTTTCGGAACCAGTGAGAATTCTAATGATTTATAAACACAACTAAATTTTGGAGGAATAAAGTCAATGAAAGAACTTGAATTGAAGTATGGATGTAACCCAAATCAGAAGCCATCAAGAATTTATATGGAAAATGGTGAACTGCCAATCGAAGTGCTGAATGGCAGACCTGGATATATAAATTTCCTTGATGCATTTAACGGCTGGCAGTTAGTCAGCGAGTTAAAGAAGGCAACTGGGTATCCAGCAGCTACATCTTTCAAACATGTATCTCCAGCAGGAGCTGCAATTGGTCTTCCATTAAGTGAAGTCGAAAGAAAGATTAACTGGGTCGATGACTGCGGCGAGTTATCTCCACTTGCCAGCGCTTATGCAAGAGCCAGAGGTGCAGACAGAATGTCATCATTTGGTGATTTCATATCTTTATCAGACGTGTGTGATGTTTCAACAGCAAAACTGATCGCCAGAGAGGTTTCCGACGGTGTGATTGCTCCTGGATATGAACCAGAAGCTCTGGAAATCCTGAAAGGTAAGAAAAAAGGAAATTATAACATTATCAAAATCGATCCTTCTTATGTACCGGCACCTGTAGAACATAAACAGGTATTTGGTGTAACATTTGAACAGGGAAGGAACAGCCTTCCAATTAATGAAGAACTTTTATCTAACATCGTAACAGATAATAAAGAACTTCCGGAAAGTGCAAAGAACGATTTGATACTCTCCCTTATAACATTAAAATATACACAGTCCAATTCTGTATGTTATGCAAAAAATGGGCAGGCAATTGGTATTGGCGCAGGCCAGCAGTCAAGAATCCACTGCACAAGACTTGCAGGCAGTAAGGCAGATAACTGGTTCCTGCGTCAGTCACCACAGGTACTTGGACTTCAGTTCGTGGATAAGATCCGTCGTGCAGATCGTGATAATACAATCGATTTATACATGGGCGAAGATTACATGGATGTTCTCGCTGAAGGAGAATGGCAGAAATGGTTCAAAGTAAAACCACCAGTATTTACAAAGGAAGAAAAAAGAGCATGGCTCGATAAAATGACAGACGTAGCACTTGGCTCGGATGCATTCTTCCCATTTGGTGATAATATTGAAAGAGCATTTAAGAGCGGCGTAAAATATGTTGCACAGCCAGGTGGTTCCATCAGGGATGACAATGTTCTTGAAGCATGTAACAAACATGGAATGGTAATGTGCCATACAGGCATTCGTCTTTTCCATCATTAAAGGATATGTCGTTTTTTGGTCCATCAAACGACATCGACGGTTAGAAAGGAGCAGTCTTATATTGGCTGCTCCTTTTCTATAAAGAATCTTGAATGCATGGTGGCTTTATGATACTATTATTTTAAGCAATATTTGTAAAATAATAGGGAAAAAGGAACTTTTATATGAGAAAGATCTCATAAGAGGAGAAAGAGGAGAGAAAAAATGACAAAAGAACAATATCGGAAGGCGAATGGAACTGTTTATCCGGTAATCATGATTTTAATGGCTTATATCCTGCTGGTTACACTAGGTGTGATTTCAAACAAAGGAATGCAGACTAGAACGATCGTGCAGGCAGTAGTTGCGATAGTTGCAATGGTAACGGCCACATGTGGTTTTGCAGTTAAAAGAGAACATAAAAGTGGTACTACAATTATATTATCATCGGTATCAGTTGCATATTTTGTGATCATGCTTGTAAATGATGCACCTAATACATATGTGTATGCAATTCCAGTGCTATTCGCCACGATGGTGTATTTCAGCACAAAATATGTTTTTTACGGTAATGTGGTAACACTGATTTCAGCGGGAATTCATCTTGCAAGAACTTATGCAGAAGGAAAAAGTACGATCGATGATGTCGTAATTGCGGTATTTATACTGGTGCTGGTCGCTATGATATCCTATGGCGTAATGAAAGCGCTGATCCTGTTCAATGAGCAGAACATGAGCACGATTCAGGCAGCCAGTGAGGAACAGAAGAGATCCAACGAGACGATGGTCAAAGTCGCTGACAATGTCATAATGAATTTTGATGCGGCAGACAGTATGATCGGTTCCCTGAAACAGAATATTGATACGAATAATTTCGCAATGAAGAATATCGCGGATAGTTCTGAGAGTACAGCAGAAGCTATTCAGCAGCAGTTGATTATGTGTAATGAAATTCAGGAGAATGTTAAGAATGCACAGGAAGAGACTGGCGCTATGATCAAGGCAGCAAAAGAAACTACGACTACGGTAAACGATGGTGTGGAGGCAGTCACACAGTTACAGAAACAGGCGGATATGGTTAAGAAAGCCAGCCGTATTACGGTCGAGTCAACAGAAAAGCTGACAGCAAGAATCGAAGATGTGCAGAATTTTGTTGGGGCGATTCTCGAGATTTCCTCTCAGACCAATCTGCTTGCATTAAATGCTTCAATTGAAGCGGCCAGAGCTGGAGAAGCTGGTAAGGGATTTGCAGTGGTTGCAGATCAGATCAGACAGCTTTCAGAACAGACAAAAGATGCTTCTAACAAGATCACAGATATTATTGAGGAACTGAACGTGGACGCTGACCAGGCTACAAAGAGCATTCAGGATTCTGTAGATTCTGTTGTAGAACAGAATAAAATGATTACAGTTACAAAAGATAAATTTACAGGAATCAATGAAAATGTTGGTTCTTTAAATGCACTGATTGACAGCACGGATGCAATTATGAAGAAGATTACGGAATCTACGAATGTTATCGTGGAAAATATATCACAGCTTTCTGCATCCAGTGAAGAAGTTGCAGCATCCTCCAATGAGGGGTATAAGACGTCAGAAAATGCAGTTCAGGCGATGGAAGAGTTTAAAAAGGCGCTTGATAGCATTTATGAAAATACACAGGAACTAAAAAAAGCAACAAATTAAAAGGTTGCACTAAGTAACCCAAAGCCAGAAACAAGAGAGGCAACAAAGTAAGCAAGAAGGATTTTCACAAACAGAAAAGTGGAGGTAAGAAAATATGGCAGATGAATTTGTAACATTTACAATTGGTAAAAAGAAAAAGATTGCTTTGATCGCACATGATGCCAAGAAACCGGAACTGATTCAGTGGTGCGAAGATAATAAGGAAATTTTAATGCAGCATTCCCTTTGTGGAACAGGAACTACTGCAAAGATGATCACAGATAAAACTGGTCTCATTGTACGTGGATATAACAGTGGTCCACTTGGAGGAGATCAGCAGATCGGTGCTAAGATCGTTGAGGGAAGTGTTGATTTTGTAGTATTCTTTTCAGATCCTTTGACTGCACAGCCTCATGATCCAGATGTAAAAGCGCTTCTTAGAATTGCAGAAGTGTATGATATTCCAATTGCCAATAATAAGGCAACAGCAGATTTTATGATCAATTCCAGATATATGGATACAGAATATGAACACAACGTTCTGAATTTCAGAAAGAATGTCGAAGACAGGGCAAAAACATTATGATGAAAGAACTTGCAGAAAAGAATCGTTCATATAGAAGATTTTATCAGGATAAGGCAATTACCAGAGAACAGCTGATTGAACTTGTTTCTATTGGACATATGACTCCATCAGGTGCAAACAAACAGCCACTTCGCTATGGAATTGTTGCTGATCCTAAGAAGAATGAAGAAGTATTTGCATGTCTTCGCTGGGCTGGTTACTACACAGACTGGGATGGCCCACAGGAAGGGGAACGTCCTAGTGCATATATTATACTGACAACAGATAAAGGTACGAACTGTAGCTGGGATGAAGGAATTGCTGGACAGACGATTCTTCTTGCAGCAGCAGAAAAAGGAATGGGTGGCTGTTTCATTGGAAATGTGGATCGTGAAAGATTGGCAAAAGTGATGGATCTGGATGAAACAATGAAGATTAGTCTGGTCATTGCACTGGGATACCCAAAAGAAAAAGTAGTGATCGATACCGTACACGCAGGAGAGGATATTAAATACTATCGGGATGAGGAACAGGTACAGCATGTTCCGAAGCTTGCAATAGATGATATTCTTCTATCATAGTTATTTAGAGTAAAAGAAAAAGGAAACTTTCCTTTTTCTTTTATTATGGGCTTTAGCCTGTTGAGTTCATCGGAGTTTCTCCCAACGGAGAAA
>CAJMQE010000128.1 GCA_905215405.1 uncultured bacterium | reverse complement strand
ATCCCCTTATAGGGGACACAGCAAACCACCGGTTATACCGGTGGCTGTGATTGTACATTTCTAGCAGATTGACTCTTTGGATCGGTTGGTTTTTTATACACCATCTGTCCACCTTTTGTCTACCCCTGACTGCTATAATTATTTCATAACGAGAAATAGAAGAAAAGTTCGGAAAAGCTGATTGAAAAAAGAAACAGGTCGTGGGAGAATCAGTGCATTTTCGACCTAAACAAGCTAAATTTAAGGACCTTTTACGAATAGATAATGAACATAATTGTGGATACGTTTAGAAAGGATAGAAAAATGTGGGGTTATACAAAATTAAAGTACAGAGGTGCAAGGAGGGTCATGGCACTCTTTCTGGTGGTATTGACATTTTGTATGGCATTGCCAGTTGAAACATGGGGCTATGCAGGTGAATACATTTCAAAATTAGCAGAGGAAATCAGACCAGATTCAGCGATACAGTCAATGGTCATGAAGAAGGGATCTGAGACTGGAGAAGTAGTAGCAGATCTGGGGAATGGAGAAACACCGGAAATGGTCGCAGGAGAGGAATATTATCTCTGTGTGCAGATGAAAGTTCCGGAACTACAGGAAAACCAGAGAAATTTTGTTTCTATCATACTTGGAAATAAAGATGGTGATGCGTTTGATGCCAATGGACTGGTCTATACGAATGTACCTGGTAATCCAGATGTACCAGGTGACATCGTTCATGATGGATTTTCCAGGCTACTGGAAAGACAGGAGTGCTCGGATATTCAATATGGCAGCGACAGTACACATGATGGAACACTAAATGCCTACGAAATGCGTGATGGCAGTTTTACTTATGAAATCAGTGCAAATAAGTTAGCCGGAGATATCATCTATTTTGCAGTTGGTGTCAAGGTAGATAATACATTCTGGAGCAATACGGAGAGTATACAGGATGCGATTCATCTGCAAATGGGGTCGATAAATGTGGACAATCAGAAAACATATAGTGAGAAGAAAGCATTTGATGTAAAACTGTCAGACGAGGGCAGGAAAAAGTTCACTTATACATTGTCTTCCTATTCAATGAATGTCGTTCTTGGTCAGTATTCCTCACCGGTAAATCCCTATATTGCAAGTGAGACGCAGTCACAGATGCTGTATAAAAGCATCACATATGATGTGACATATCCAACGGGAGCAGAGTTTCGGGCGTCAATGTACAATTCCAGTCCGGAGGTCTTACAGTCCAAAGTACTTGGAACTATTTCTAAGGGAAATAAAATCGATAATGGAGGGCAGGCCACGGTTGATTTACAGGCAAAAGTCAGTGGCTTGATCGACGCATTACCATTTCAGGATAAGCTGACATTTCAGATGACGGACGAAGCAGGACGAACGATTAGTCTGGATCCGGTCGCACTTGGAACTGATCATGTTGCGCGTGCAACATGGAATGTTACCCAGGCAGGAAGTTATGATATTGGAATTAAGATCGCCAATCAGACAAACTTGAATTATCAATTAGCTGATATTGGTGTTTTACACATTTATGTGGTAGCCGATCAGCCGATTGTCTATCATACGATTCATTTTGATGGCAATGCAGCTGATGCGACGTTAGATACAACGCAGAAAACGGTGGTGGAAGGGAAAATATATGGAACGCTCCCAACACCACAAAGAGCCGGGTATAAGTTCGACGGTTGGTATACAGATCCGGACGGCACAAACCAGATAACAGCGGAAACAGTAGCGGGTCTGGGGGAGGTCGCAACAGAACAGACATTGTATGCACATTGGACAGAAAAAGTCTATGTTGTCACATATAATACAGGGACAGCAGATACACCGGCTCAGAAACAGACAACTTATCAGGCAGCAGGTCTCCTTCCATCAGAAGAAATAACGAAAACAGGCTATCATCTGACCGAATGGGCCCTGTCTGGAACAGAGCAGGCAGTAACAAATGAGACTACATATCAGTCTCTTGTAAGCGATGATACCGTGACACAAGTGACACTGGTCGCAAAATGGGCACCGAATAGTTATGTGGTAACCTATGATGGCAATGGCGGTGCAATCAGCACTGCCAATGTCAGAGTTCTTTATGACAGCAACTATGGAAACCTGATTACGCCAAAGAGAACAGGATATCGATTCGATGGCTGGACAGACGAGACAGGCAGAGTTGTCAGAGCGGGGACTTTGTACCAGTTTGATCACAATACGACATTGACAGCGATGTGGAGTGTAAAGACAGATTATGCGGTATCCTATAACAGTAATGGTGGCAGCAGTGTCGCCAGCAGGACCGGAGTGGCATGGAATGCAGCATCACTTGTGCCGGATGAAGTTCCAGTCAGAGAGGGGTATGAATTCAAAGGCTGGAAATATGGAAATGTACAGGTAGACCAGACTATGACGTATGGTGCTCTTGCGGTTACAGAAAATACATATTCAGTAACATTGATAGCGGACTGGCAGCCAGAGCAGTACCATGTCAGCTTTGATGTAAATGATCCATGGAATAGTCATGCAGATTCGGTACCTGATACAATAACAGTTTATACGGGCAGAACTTATGCAGCACTACCAGTTACAACCTGCAGGGGATATCAGTTCGATGGCTGGTATACACAGCCTGAAGGTGGAACAAAAGTTGTAAATGGTTCCAGTGTGACGATACTGGAAGATCACACATTGTATGCACACTGGAATGTAGAAAGATATCAGATCACATTACCTGATTCTACAGTAGGGTATAGTCTGGTGCCGCTGGAAAGCACTTCCGTAGAATTTGGAAAAGATTTTTCTTTCCAGCTAAATATAGAAGAAGGCTATCAGAAAACAGCAGATTTTGCGGTTAAAGTAAGAAAGAATTCGGAACCAGATAGTGCGGCAGTTGCAATAGCAGAGCAGGATGGAACCTATACGATTTCACAGGTACAGGATGATTTAACAGTACTGATCAGTGGAATTGATGACCAGACTGGACCGTCAGTGGTTATATCAATCGCAGACAAGAGCTGGGATGATATGGCAGCGGATACTGAAATATATTTTGGACAGGATCAGACAGTCACGATCGAAGCGATGGATGCGGGAAGCGGACTTGCAGAAGTCTATTACTATATAGCTGACCGGGAGATGAGCAGCAGTGAAATAAGTGACGCAGCGATTGTATGGAAGCCTTATTTACTTCCATTTCAGATACGGGACAATTCGGAGCAGTTCATTTATGCAAAAGCCGTGGACAGAAGAGGAAATATTACTTATGTCAATACAGATAAAGTAATTCTTGATCAAATCAATCCAGTCATCAATGGAATCACAGATGGAGCAACTTATACGGGAACACAGAGATTTACAGTTGTTGAACAGTATTTTGACAGTCTGTCGGTCAATGGTGTACCGACTTCATCCATATGACGGCATGTATCAGGTCATAGCAAAAGATAAAGCTGGAAATACGGGTGTTTACCAGATCAGGGTCAATAAGGCACTGCCACAGGTAGATCCACAGCTACAGCTGCCACAGCAACTATATGAAAATGAGCCTTTAAATGGAATCGGCATAACCTGTCAGCCGACCGATACACCAGGGACAATTTTCTGGAGCAATCCGGATCAGAGAATGGAAGCGGGAACAGCTTCTTATGAATGGACATTTATACCAGATGATACGAGTGAATATCAGAGCATTACAGGAACAGTTGAGATTACAGCGACGAAATTACAGATTATCGATATGAGAATCAGAACTATGCCACAGAAGCAGATTTATCAGGCTTTGGAGCAGATGGATCTGACTGGTTTGGTGGCCGAATTTGTATATAACAACGGTGATACACAGGAAATTACAGATACGGATCTTGGTATTAGATATCAGAACGCAGAGGCTGGTCATCTAGAGGCAGGAAATACAGCAGTAACAGTGGAAGCTGCAGTACCGGATGAACCGGAGAGGATATATCGTGCTATAATTCCGATTTCTGTGCATAAAATAGCAGTTCCGGTTCCACGGATCCAAGAGGACTATAGGTATACGGGGCAGGCACAGCAGCCAGATGTAGCGGCGAACACATTGTATACAGTGACTACAGAAGCACATACAGATGTAGGAACATATCAGTTACAGCTGCATTTATTGGATCAGATAAATTACTGCTGGGATGACTCCGAAGAAGATAGTACAGACCGCTCAGTACAATGGGCGATAGAAAAAGCACAGAATGGCTGGACGACCCAGCCATCCATTCAAGGATGGCAAGCGGGAGAGACCGCTAATACACCGGTCGGAACAGCAATGTTCGGAACAGTCACATTTACCTATGCGAACAGAATAGACGGAATATATACAGAGCAGGTGCCGCAGACGGCAGGGGTATGGTATCTGAAGGCCAGTGTAGATGGAACGGCTAATTATGAGAGCTGTGAAAAGATCACAAGGTTTGAAATACGGACACAGGAAGAAGAGACAACCCAGCCTGAGACCCAACCGGTTCCAACGTCGGCGCAGGAGTCCACAGTACAGTCGGAGACAGAATCGGTCAGCACTCAGCCGACCCAGCCTGAGACAGAACCAATCAGCAGCCAGCCGACCCAGCCTGAGACAGAACCAATCAGCAGCCAGCCGACCGAGACAAAGACAGAGAACCAGTCAGCAGCCAGCCGGTCGAGACAAAGACAGAATCGGTCAGCAGCCAGCCGACAGAAATCCAGACAGAACCAGTCAGCAGTCAGCCAGCCGAACCTGAGCCGGAGCCTGTCATACAGCCAGCCACCCAGAAAGTGGACAGACTGGAAACCCAGACGGATAGCCTAGCACAGTCGGGGTACCCGGAAATGACATCTGTACAAATGACTGGCGTTCTGGCAGAGCCAGAGAGGGAATGGGCAACACAGGCAGATGATACCGGCCGGAATGAACCGGATACTCAGAACAGTCAGACTTTAGGTGAAGGTATCGTAGGATATTCATCAAATGAAGTTGTGAACCAGTGGAACGACAGAAAGTCACATCGAACAGGGAGTGAGCGGTGTATCTGGCACTGGTTTATCATCGCAGGTCTTGTGCTCTACCTTGCAGGAATATTTGGATTAAAGAAGCATGTTAAAAAAGTACATTACAGAAACCTGTTCATTTATATACTGTTACAGATCTTTTTTACCTGGATGGGCAGTTGTAGTCTGGATCTTCCATTCTGTATAGTTGCAATTATATCGGCACTACTTGCAGAACCTGTCAGAAAATATTGTGCAGGGGAAGATGAAAAAGAACAGTAGAAAAGTAAGAATAAGAGATTCACAAAGAATCAGAAAAGGACTGCGTAAGCGGTCCTTTTTTTGCTGGCATCTTTTTACGTACATAATGGATAAATGTGGATATCAGCAGAGTAACATGCTAAAATATATTGTAACTATCAGATAAAAATGAAAAGAAATGGATTAGAATGTAATGAGTAGTGAAGAATTTGATTTAGAAAAAGTGGATGAGCAGACGCAGAAAACTGCAAAAAACACGAAGAAGAAATATGAGATGGATATGTGTAGTGGCCCGATCCTAAAGAAAATGTTGCTTTTTGCAATTCCACTGATGTGTTCAAGCGTATTGCAGCTATTGTTCAATGCTGCCGACATTGTGGTGGTCGGACGTTTCGCAGGAGATAATTCACTGGCGGCGGTCGGCTCAAATACCTCGCTGATCAGTCTGCTGACCAACCTCTTTATTGGCCTGTCAGTTGGTGCAAATGTTCTGGTAGCCAGGTATTATGGTGCAAAACAGGAGGAAGATTTGAAAAAAGCAGTGCATACTTCCATGCTTTTGAGCGTATATAGTGGAATTATACTTACAATCGTAGGAATTGCGGGTGCGAGGTACATTTTGGAACTGATGTCCACGCCGGAGGAAGTATTGTCTCTGGCTGTTATTTACTTAAGAATCTATTTCCTTGGTATGACAGCAACGATGATCTACAACTTTGGCAGTGCAATCCTGCGTGCGGTCGGGGATACAAAAAGACCACTATATTATCTTTTTACGGCAGGTGTGATCAATGTTATTTTAAATTTGTTCTTTGTTATCATACTGCATATGGATGTGGCAGGAGTCGCACTTGCAACAGCCATATCCCAGTGCATATCAGCTTTGTTGATCGTCAGATGTCTGATGCATGAAGAAGGCGCGATCAGGCTGGTTTTAAAAGAACTGCATATAGATCGACAGAAATTCTTTAGTATTCTAAGAATTGGTCTGCCAGCAGGATTTCAGGGAATTATTTTTTCACTGTCCAATGTGGTGATCCAGTCATCAGTGAATTCTTTTGGTGCAGTAATTGTTGCCGGAAATTCCGCAGCTGCAAATCTTGAAGGATTTGTATATGTAGCGATGAACGCGTTCTACCAGGCGACGATTTCGTTCACAAGCCAGAATTATGGAGCAGGAAAGTATAAAAGAATCAATCGGATCCTGTTTACAGGACAGGCTTGTGTCTTTATGGTAGGACTTGTATTTGGTAACTTTGTGGTTCTGGCAGGCAGACAACTCTTAAGTGTCTATTCATCGAGTGCTGACGTAATTGCTGCCGGAATGGACAGACTTGGTATTGTCAGCAGAACATATGCCCTGTGCGGAATGATGGATGTTATGGTCGGTTCGCTCAGAGGCGTTGGATATTCGGTACTTCCAATGATCGTATCGCTGATCGGCGCATGTGGACTCCGTCTGGTATGGCTGGCAACGATGTTTCAAATGCCACAGTTCCATAGCGTGCAGATGATCTATATCTCATATCCGATCTCCTGGATCATTACATTTGCGGTGCATGTGCTCTGCTTTATCGTTATACGGAAAAAGGTGTTGGATAAGAAGATAAAACTTTCGAACTGCGCATAACGCAAAAACGCATTCGAAACGATCATTTATCGTCCGGAATCAGAGAAAAGAAAAAAACAAAAGTATGAGGAAAACGGGATGAAAAAGAAAATTTTATTATTGGTATTAATGCTTACTGTACTTGCAGCTGGCCTGGTCACTGGATGTGAAAATACAACAGGTAAGGGATCCGATGAATCCATGGCACAGACAGAAGAGCAGCAGATGCAGAGTACGAAAGAAACAGTAACAGAACAGGCGACGCAAAAAACAACAGCACAGACTACGACAGAGAATAGTCAGGAATGGAAAGAAGCGTATATTTCTTATATTAAGACAACGTTAAGACAGAAAGGCTGGAAACAGTACGAGCTGATCTATCTCGACAACGATAATGTGCCGGAACTTGTTGCACTGGGGGATTCTGAAGCCCAAGGAAACACAGTCTGCAATTATTATCAGGGCAAGGTATATGAGACACAGCTGCGCAGGCTCGGATATAGCTATATCAAAAGAGGAAATCTGCTCTGTAATTCAGATGGAAATATGGATGTATACTATGATCTAGTCTATAGTCTGATCGGTGGTAAGCTGACACTCATCCACACAGGACAGTATGGTGCAGAGGATAACACCAACGTCCAAATGGACGCTGGAGGAAATCCGGTATATGTGTATAACTGGGATGGAGAAACAGTCAGCAAGGATGAGTATGCAAAGAAATTGAATGCTGTATATGACAGATCTCAGGCAACAGACGGAGCGATATACAATGAGTATTCAACTGAAAGTGAGATTATTTCGTTGATTCAATCATTGTAATAGACTATATAAAAGTGCTATGATATTTATACAAAGATAAAAACACGTCCCGGTAGGTAGTCAATGGCATTAAGTTAAGAAAGTCTCACATCACAGAAAATGTGGTGTGGGAT
>CAJMQE010000127.1 GCA_905215405.1 uncultured bacterium | reverse complement strand
AGAAAGTTCGGAAGTAGTCTTTACTATTGATGAATATTTAAGGTTACTTGGATATGAGTATCCCAATAAATTGAAAAGCAGCGAAATTGAAAAGAGTCTTGACAAACTTCTTGGTTCAAGAATAAAAATTGATTTGAATAATAATGGGGATTATATAAAAGTAAATTTATTTTCGGACGCAAGAGTTATTGTGAGTGATCCAGATTTCGGAAAAAGAACAATAACGATCGACTGTAATCCAAAACTCAAAGAAGCATTTTTTGGATTGGCTGAAAAAGGATATATTGAATATACATTAGACTATTCTTTGCGTTTGAAATCAAAATATTCTCTAAAATTATATCCTCTTTTAAAGGACAAATTATACAGGAGAGAATGGACTGTAGAGCTTAAAGATTTAAGAGAACTAATGGGGGCAACAAATAAAAATAATGAGAGCTTTCGAGAATTTAATAAAGTGCTACAAAAATGTAAGAAAGACATAAATGAAGTTACAGATATTGAATTTGAATACGAAAAAATAACCAAAGGGCGTTTAACGCGGGCAATTAAATTTAAAATAAAAAAGTGTACTGCAGAACAAGAGCAAATACATGGGCAGATGGAAATATACGATTTTCCGGAATATTGTCCAGACTCTGATTCGACTGCAGATCAGGAACAAAATGCGGTTCTTGAAAGTAAATTTACGTTATGGTCTGAAGCATGTGGCAATGAATTTAATCGATCACAGTTGGAAGAACTGGCACTGCTTGCAGAGGAACATGTAGAGTATGAGCCAACAGATGCAGGACGTCATGATCTGGACATCTATCACTATTTGTTACGAAAATATAAATCTCTGCAGAACAAAAAAGATGTGAAGAGCCGGTTTGGATATATGAAGTATTTAGTTGAAAATAATGCATAACAAAAATCGGAAAACTTATAGATATATTCTTTCAGAGTATATGAAAGCGCAGTGATTGTGAGAGTATGATTATACCAGCGCAAAACACTATCAAATTTAATTTTGATAGAAATACAGTAAAATACGAACAGAACTCTCGATTTTAAATATGACAGTTTCGTATATATGGTTTATAACTAGTGGTATAAGGAGAAAACATGAAAACAACAAGAGAAATTGCTGAGACATGCGGAGTATCTGAACAAGCTGTTAGAGCATGGTGTAGGAAAAATCATATCGCGAAAGATGCGAAAGGAAGTTTCGAAATTAGCGAAACTATAGAATATAGGATTTATAAGCATTATAAGGTTGATGTTGCGAAAGATGCGAAAGATGTTGCGCAATTAGCGAAAGCAGATGATGTAGTGAATCAAGCTATTGTTGATCTGCTCCGTAATGAGCTAGAGCATAAAAATAAACAGATAGATGAATTAAGCAAAAGACTTATGGAATGCCAGAAGCTGTTAGATCAGGAACAACAGATCCACATGGTAACAGAGCAAAAAATGTTGATAGAAAATCAAGAAGAATCAAATAAGAAATGGTGGAAGTTTTGGAAATAAAAGAAAGGAAAATGATAATGAAAAATAGTTATACTATAAAAGGGTTGCATACAGTTAGCCAATACAAAATAATGCAAGAGATTAACAAAAATTTTGAAGAAGAAAGTGTAGATGTATATTTTGTATCAGATGAAGAAGCAATTGTAAAAGATAAAAAAGGAAATCAAATGAAAGTTCTGTATAGAAACAAAATGGTGAAAGTTCAGGTAGTATGAAATAGAAGGAGGAAACGCATGGATGAGGTGAAGTATAAAAAAGGAGATATTGTATTATTTCGGTATGGACAAAAAATAAAAAATGGAACGATTGTTATAGTGGATGCGCAAGGAACGTTCTTCCAACAGGAAGAGCCATCTTACGATATTGAGGTAACGAATGATCTGCTTGATCAGAATGGATTGTACAAGCATATTCGGCAATCTTGGATTTTATAGAAAAGTCGGTGAGATAAATAGAGGAAAGAAAAAATGAGGGAATTAAAAAAAACAAAGTATATGAGTAGGTAGTAACCTGCCTACTCATATACTTTTCCGCCTTTTAGTAGTAATAAATTTGAGCTGTATCACTGATAAAACCGTATACAAGTTACTTTTCAAATTTTTCAATTAAACAGATATCTAAGGTTGGTTTATCAGTTGGGGTGCTATTAAAATAAGAAAATTTGATTTTCTCACCAACCATTGATGAATCAATCTTATATTGACTTGTAGGACCTGTGAAAATTAAAGTAATTTTATCATATAAAAAGCGCTTATCGGAATTATCTACTTGTACTATAGCTTCATTTTTATCTGGGTGGTATTCTAATAAAGTTCCTGTTTCTGATAAAAGATGTGCATCTGACATTGGTGATATTTCTGTATTTGTGGATGGATTTTTATTTTCAGTACTCAATATTGAAGCTCCTATTATTATTGATAAAATTGTAAAAAGTAATACAGATAATAATTTTTTCATAGTATTGCCTATCTACTAAACAATATTGCATGAAGTCTTGTGTAATTTGGAAATTCTAAATTAACATAACGTACATTAGAAAACCAACCATCAGCAACCATTACTGTATCTACTATGTTTCCAGTACTAACATTTTTTAATTGAGTATATCCTTCAACGGTCATCTGATGTCCTTTATATCCGTCATTTGTGTAAATACCTGTAGATAAATTTGCTATGTTTCCAGAATTGATACAGTTTTTAAAGGTTTCCATTGTAGGATTGGCAATTATAGATGAACTTAATGAAACGCCTCTCCTTGCACAAAATGTTACAAATCCTGCGGGAGAAGAATTATAATTAGTCGTCCCATATATTATTCCATTTTGAGATTCCTGATCGATTTGTGTTGTACCAGTTAAATCCCATAATTCCATATACTCATCTCTTATAGTGTTTGTATTTCCATTAACACATCCATAGAACATTGCACAATGATACAACGCAGTTACTACACAGGCATAGTGTCCTGTATTTTGTTCGTAGTAACTTTCTGGAAGGGCTATAAATGTAGGCAAATGCCCAACATCAACTACAGTATACTCTGGGAAAATACTATTTATAAAAATATCATTCCAAGTACTTGGATCTTTTGATCGTGCATTTTCTAAAGTATCAGGTGCATCCAATATTTTATTTGAGTTTGTTACTAACTTGTCATTTGAATTTTTTATTCCATAAGTTAATGCGTCTAATTTATAAATTTTTGAATCGATTGAGGAACGAACATTACATTTTTGGCAACAAGCAGCATACGGACTAACAGAATTTTCTTCAAATGAATATTCACAAATCAAATCATCTAGCCTTGAGTCAAAAATGACATATCCATGAGGAATATTATTCTGATAGTACTCGACAATATAACCTATTGCCTGACCAGTTGAATCATAGAATTTTACGGGATTTAGTGCTGTTAAATCAATATTATTTGTTGACTTAGCAAAATTTTGGGCTAATGATAAAGCTAAATCGTCCGTCATAATGATAGTATTTTCTTCTCCAGATGGTTCTTCTGCTTTAGAAATAAAACAAGAATTAAAAATTAATATTGCCACCAAGGCTAAACCACATAATGAATACAAATATTTTTTCATATACTTATACCTCTCTTTTTTATTAACAGTAACAATTTACGCTATTTAACCACTGGAATCACCCCTATCTTATTTGAAATCATTGTTAAAATTTACTAAAATAATTATAAATCAAACACAATAAATTAGCAATAAAATAGTTAAAAGCTATCTATTTTTTTCATAGCTTTTGAAAAGTAATTTCCTCGCTTTTCTTGCTGTTCCAAAAAGGCAATAAGATTGGGTATATCTTCTTTTTCAATCGGATGCCCCAAAACAGATTCTACAGCTCCACCAACTTCAATCAATCTTTTGGTACGTGCTTTTCGCTGTATTTCTTTTTCTCTCTGTAAGATTGCCTTTTTCTGCGCTTTAATCTGTTCCATCTTCTTATCCAGTTCGGCAATCCGTTCTTCTGTTGATCTTATTTCTGACATTATAAATCACTCTCCTTTTTATATAGTCTAACATATTCTTGCTACAAAATCAAAATTGTGATAGACTACATTTTAATAATCCCTTAACTTGTTAAGGGCGCACTTACAGACACACTCACAAGTGAGTATATCTGTAATCGCGTGAGGGCTTTGCCCCTCAACCCCATTTAAAATCAGTAGGATACGAAAGGAGATTTGCAATCGTGGCAATTTATCATTGTTCTATAAAAAACATCAGCCGTGGAAAAGGACAGTCAGCAGTTGCAAGCTCTGCTTATCGATCTGCTGATAAATTAGAAGATATAGAAACAGGAATCATCCATGACTATCGAAAAAAAAATGGAGTCGTATTTTCCGAAGTAATCTTGTGCAAATATGCGCCAGAGTCCTATCAAAATCGAGAGACACTTTGGAATGCTGTCCATAAAGTGGAATCACAAAGTAATGCAAGGCTTGCCAGAGAATGGGAGGTTGCTCTTCCCAATGAACTTGATCTGGAACAAAGTAAGAAGTTAGTGCATGGATTTGCACAGAGTCTTGCGGATGAGGGCATGTGTGTCGATGCAAATATCCATTGGAAACAAGGAAACCATCATGCACATATTTTGGGAACAACAAGACCAATCACCAAAAATGGGACATGGGGACAGAAAGAGAAAAAGGGATATAAATTAGACGAATCCGGCCAAAAAATTCCAATCATTGATTCTGAAACAGGCTTACAAAAAATCGGAGCAAAAGGCAGAAAAATGTGGCAAAGAGTAACCATGGAGGCTAACGACTGGAATAAAACAGAAAAGGTGGAAGAATGGAGAATGCGTTGGGCGGAGTATTGTAATCAATACCTTGAACCTGATCTGCAGATCGACCACCGAAGCTATGAAAGACAGGGAAAAGAGCAGATCCCGACCATTCATGAAGGATATGTAGCAAGGAAAATGGAGCAAAAAGGTGTCATATCCTCACGCTGTGAGACGAATCGGAACATTCGAAAGTATAATTTGCTGTCTCTGCAATTCGATAAATTGTCGGAACTGAAAGAGACCTTGGTCAAACAATTGGAAGAACTGAGAGAAAAGGCAAAGGGGGCACTACATGAGCGATTACAACGACTTAGAGCTACAAGAGCAGTTGATGAGCCAACTCGAAGAGATGCAGATGCAGCTATCGAAAAAAGACTTGCAGCTCTCCGAAGCATTGGACAAGGCGGAGAGTCTTTACCTGGAACTGAAGAATCTGCAGTCCAGGACATCATCCGAGAAGCAAGAGCTGGAATTGATCGTGCAACAGCAAAAGAAGAAAATAGCCGAACAGGCAGATCAGATCGAGAAGCTGAACAACAGCGATGTGATATTTCAACAAAATCAGGAATTAGAGAAACAAAACACTCTATTGCAAAAGAACATCCAAAACGCCCTAGCCGAGGTAGAAGCCGTTAGGTCAGAGTATTCCAACAGGGAAAGGCAGTTGCAGACCGCACAGGAAAAAGCAGAACAAGAAAGAAAGGAAACAGAGGCCTATAGACGTTCTTTGAACGAACAGGTGTATGAACAGGCAAGATTGAGATCTGAAATACTGGAAAAACAGCTGAAACAGGAATATCAAGCACGTACACTCTCACATCAGACATTTTTTGTGGTGTCGTTACTATACGGAATTATAGTCACTTTATTTACTGCATTTTACTCTGACGCCTTTATTCGCGATTTTAAGGCGTTTTTCGACTCTACATGGACTTTTATATGCCTTTGCACGGAAAATCTATTTAAAGCGGCAAATTGGGCGTCACGATTGGGTGATATGGTTCCACATCCTGTTGCATCTATGGTTATTCACTGTCTTCTCTGGATACTGATGATTTTACTGCTTGGTGTCGGAAGTATTTCTTTACTTGCAATTTGTGCTATAAAAGGTTGTAAGCATTATGCGAACCAGTACGCTGACACAATCAGTCTTTCTGTCTGGTTGCTAAGCCTGGCATGCCTGATATGGTTTGGAGATTTCATACGGAATTTTATTCCCATCAATCTGGTTGTGCTGTTGTTCCTGATTCATACACTTTATCTTGGAATCAGAGCATATCTAAAACGAAATTGGTACAGGTTTCGATAAACACACAAACATACGTATTTTGTTGATTTCTCCTCTAATACTGTCAGTTTTAAAATTGACAGTATTAAATGTCATATGCTATACTGGATAAGCTACCACCCCTAGACAGGTAGAGAAAGGGGGTGTGCCATATGAGTGAATTTCTATCGTTTATACTTTCTGTCCTGGCGAGTGTAGTTGCCTACTACATCTGCAAATGGTTGGACAAGAATGACTGGTAGCAACCTTGGGGTTTAAGCCACCCACCCAAAACGGCATAAAAACCCCCACGAGTTCGCACCTCGTGGGGGTTTTGTTGTGCCATATGAGCACTTTCTATCGTTTTGCCTATAGGCATTATAGCATATGACCATAAGCTTTTCAAGTATCCCCTAATTGTCTCTTTTTCAAACACAATTTTCGTTCTGCAGTCTGTAATTGTCAGATAATAAAAAACGGACAGGAATTGACACTTGCACCGCTCCAATTGCTGTGGGTTATCTTATTCCTGTCCTAAAAGTTTGCGCTAGCGCCGCTCCAATTGCGACGAGGCCACCTTACTTCTGCAGTTATTTTACAATAGCTTATTTCTGTCGTCAATAGTACTACCGAAATTAAAATTGAAAGTCTAAAAGTAGTTGTTGCCTTTTACGGATTCCAGATACATCCGATCCGTCATTTTTTGTGGGTCTAACAAACTGTAGTATTCACTGGCTTTCATTTTCTTTTTATGCCGGAAATAAGTCGATTCACTCATTCCAAGAATGATTTGCGTCTCCTTATCCCCTTTTTCTTCAATCAGCAATATCACATCTGAAAACCGGTATGCATCTGCTGTGTAGTTTCCTTGTTCTTGCTCCTTTAACGCATATGTTCTTTTCCGGCCAGCTCTCCTTGTTTTACGATCTACAAAATTTGATGTGTGCATCAGAAGCGAGATCTCTCCATCTTTGATATTCAATCGAACGCCTAATGTTGCCAGTGCATCTTGCATCAGTTTCAGATTTTCTTTGTTCTGTTTTTTGATACTTTCCGGAATATTTTTTTCCGAAACACTATACTGCAGATATAGATCCTTACGCTCTTTTGCATATTCTTTTATCTTTTGCATTGATTTTTCGTTCATGCTATTCACTACTTTCACATTTAATTTTGATTGAATTATAGCATAATTCACCGCTACGGTCAAATTTAATTTTGATTGAAAAAACTAGCAAGCCAACTAACCTTGCGCGTACGCGCGTGTTAGTTAGCTTGTTTAATATTTTATTTAATTACTTGTTTAATTACTTGTTTACGGAGTTAATAAACAGCGTAAAATCAACGTTTTTGCGGTATAATGGTGGTATTTTTTGCGGCATATAGTGGTATTTTTTGCGGTATATAGTGGTATTTTTTGCGGTATAACGGTGGTATTTTTTGCGGCATATAGTGGTATATAAAGATTGACAATATACCACTATTATATTATAATAGGGAATAGGAGGTGGCTCATGTCTAAAAAAAATACATTAACTAAAAATTATATAGTCGAAAAATCGAAACCTTTAATATGGTCAAAGTTTTCAGAATACAACCTTGGAGAAATGAGATTGATTGATACATACTTGGCTAAAATAAATGCAAGAGAAGAAGAAAGTTCGGAAGTAGTCTTTACTATTGATGAATATTTAAGGTTACTTGGATAT
>CAJMQE010000126.1 GCA_905215405.1 uncultured bacterium | reverse complement strand
AGAGAAGTTAATATCGCAAACGATACTAACTTCTCTTTGAATCCTTAACTTAACAACATTGAGGAAATCCTTTCAGTGTTTTTTTATATGTTCTATCTAAGTAAGTTCTTTCTAAACTGTAAATCCTCTGTTCGCACCTGGATCCATTGTCTCATTCAGACCACCATTTGAATACGTCAGCCCTGCATAGACCTGTTGGGTATTGCGCATCATGGCACCTGACTGATCCTTTTTACTAAGAATTTCAAAAGAGGATCTGAGTCCTGCTAACATTCTCTGCACGACCGGAATATTCGTTGCATCCTTTTTGAGAGATGCCTCGTTGATCGTCTTGTTCATATACAGATATAACCGGAACAATTCAATTGAAATGTCATACTGCATATCCAGTGAACTACTCAGTTCATTGACTACTCTCTGTGCTCTTTTCAGGCCCAGACGGAACTCCTCATCATTCTTCTGATACGCCTGCATGGCATCCTTTAAATATGTCTGTGCCATATCATACATAATTACGATCAGTTCCGTTCTGGAAGCCTGTGTGATTCTATAAGAAAATCCATTCAACTCTTCTTTTGTCATTACTCGTCATCCTCTTTATTTCTGTAATAACTGAAGTACTGTTTCTGGTCTTGCATTTGCCTGGGATAATACGGATGTACCAGCCTGAACCAAAACGCTCTGCTGCGTATACTGTGTCATTTCGTCTGCCATATCTGTATCTATCATTCTTGACAGTGCTGCTGTCAGATTTTCATTTGAAGTACCAAGGTTTGATGTTGTATGATCCAGTCTGTTTTCATATGATCCAAGTTTTGCTCGAATAGATGAAAGCTTTAAAGTTGCCTTATCGATTGCATCAATAGAACGGCTTGCTGTTTCATTTGTCATTACATTTACCGTATCAACGCCCAGTGTATATGCTGTAATTTCCGGAATACTAATCTCAACGAGCTGATTTGCATTGGCACCGACATGAATATTCATTGTCCCCATATCTGTTACTTCCTGTTCAATGGTTGCAGAAGTATTATTCTTTGCAACTGCTGTAATACCACTATCGTTGAACTGTGTTTTGGCTACATTTCCTGGAACGTCCATTGTAAATGTTTTGTTATTCAGATCTTTTACTGTAATCTGTGTTCCACTTGTAGATAACTTTGCAGTATCTGCGAAACCAACACGATTGCCGCTTGCATCTGTTGCAAATTCTGCTTTTACATCAAGACCTTCTGCTTTGATTCCATCATCTGTTGCTGCTGCAGAAATACCAAGTGCTGCTGCCAGACTTGCATTGGAACATTTAACTGTCATAGACTGCTGTGTACCATAACCATCTGTCATAAATACAAGTTTCCCTGTTCCTGCTGTTACATTTGCTGCAACTGTATAACCAGCTGTTTCTGCATTTGTTCCTGAAGTATTTGTTGTATCATTGGTAACAAATACGGAACCACCGATCTTATCAGCTGCATCCATCAGTTTTGTTACAATTGAATCCAGTGTATCTGTACTATCCACATCTACCTGATATCCATTCATTGTAATAGATCCACTTTCAAATGTACCACCAGCCATTGTTCCACCAGTAACGATTGCCTGTCTTGCATCCTGTGTTACCTTAATTCCATATGTACCAGATTCAATATTATCAGAACACTCCAGCTGATTAACACCACGAGTGTTGGAATATACTCTTCTTCCAAGATTTCCATCGATCAGATTCTTTGTGTTAAAATCTGTATCTTTAGAAATACGATCGATTTCTGTATTCAGCTGATCCACTTCTGTCTGAATAGCATCACGCTCTTCATCAGAGTTAACATCATTTGCTGCCTGAACAGATAATTCCTTCATTCTTGACAGCATAGACTGAATTTCATTGATTGCACCTTCTGATGTCTGAATAACTGAAATACCATCCTGTGCGTTCAAAGTTGCCTGATTAAGACCTTTGATCTGTGCTCTCATCTTATCAGAAATTGCCATTCCTGCAGGATCATCTGAAGCATTGTTCAATTTGTAACCTGAAGAAAGACGTGTCAGAGATCTATCAAGTGCTCTCTGTGCTTTTGTTAACTGGTTATTTGCTGTAATAGCGGATATATTAGTATTAATTCTCATCTTATTGTCTCCTTACTGTATGACAGACTCCGTTCTGTAGTTCGACTCCATTCATTCTATGTAAAGTATCGGAAGATTCACAAAATACTTAATAAGAAAAATGTGAATTTTAAGGGAAATTACTGTACCATAGCCTTCATGATTTCTTTAGATACCTGATATAACTGGTTAAATGTAATTTCCTGTGACTGTGCATCTGCTGCTGTAACAGGCTCTGTCTGCGCTGTCTGTGCAGATACTGCATTTTGTAACTGATTAAACATGGCTGCACCACTGATTCCTGACTGATACAGGGATGAATCAGATTCCGTACTATCCTGTGTTTCACTGCCATCCTCCAGCTGAATTCCATACTGACTGTTCAAAAGCTCTGCTGCTGCATTGATCTTTTCCGCCATCAGCTGTTGGTCTTTGGTACTGGAAGCCTGCATATACGCAGTACTCTCATCTGTCATCTTTACACTGATACTGACATCTCCAAGCTGTGCTGTAGAAAGTTTCATACTGATACTTCCCTTCTGCGCTTCGCTCTGAACCAGTTTCAAATTAATCGTTCCCACCTGGCCATCCACAGAGAATGGAATACGGTAATCATTTCTTCTTCCCATGGACTGCATCATCTGAATCTCACGTCCCATCATTCGCATATCTTCCAGTGACTGATATTCACTCTCCAGTTCTGTCTGCGTCATTGATGTTTCATTTTCTCCGATATCAGCGATCTTCTGTTTTGTCATCTGCGCTGTCTGCGTGAAAAGATTCTCATACTGACTGTTCAGATCTTCCTGACTGATGCAGTGTTCAATAAAGTCATCCAGAATTACAACTCTGTCTGTATCTGCTGATCGTGCTGAACTATTATCTGTATCCATTTTATCTGTACTGTCTGCCGATTCACGCTGTGTACCAGATGTTGATTCTGTATCCTCGTCTGCGTATACTTTATAATATTTTTTGAACATGTCCGGCGACATAACACTTTCAGCCGTCAGAATATTATTAACCGTGAGTTCCTCTCCATTTTCTGATACCTGCTGATATACAGCATCCTCTGCCTGGGAGGCCTGTGTGATCTGTGCCATCATTTCTTGATAATAAGCACTCTCCTGTCCTGCATCATATGCATTCTGAGTCGCCTCACAGAAGTTCTCTACAGATCTTTCCATTACTGGCTGTTCGCTGTTCACTGTCTTAAATGTATTTGGAGTTAACGACTTCTCTGATCGGGCAAACAGATTATTATAGTAATTAACCGTTCCATTTACTTCCGCAAGTCCGGTATCATCTGTTACTTCACGGTCTATCCCGGAGGCCTTCACACTCTTATAAGCACTGACCAGATTTGACATGGTAATATCCGCATTCTGTTTTACCAGTGCCCCTACTGCCCTACCTGCATCTTTTCTGAAAATGTTCATCATTTTATAAATTCCTATGAACTGGCTCCGCTCTTCATCTGTAATTCCATTTGTTTTATCCAGTTTATAAAGGAATTTACTGAACTTTTCATCTGTACTTCCTTTTTCATTCTGCTCGCTCAGATAATTGTTGACCACCGAAATGTCTTCATTCATTGGGTTAATTCCATCCTGGATCATATTGAATACAGTATCCGGATGCATATTATCGATCATATTATTTAAGGTCGTATAGATTTCTTTTACCTTGCTGATATTGGATTCTGTAACATCCATTCCATTGGCTGCCAGAATTCTGACTGCATCCTGATTTGCCTGTGTATTTTCCAGTCCCATATCCTCTAAAATACTGTCTGTACTTGATTTTAGTGCGCTCTTAAGTGAATCTCCAAGATCACTTCTTACCTGTGTTCCAACTGCTTCATATGTTTCATTTGCTGCCTGATATTTCTGCTTTAAATTACTTCCAAGCTCAGCGAAATCACCAATTGTAACTTTTTCATTACTGGATCTCATCGTCATGGCTGCGCCAATTACCGCATCAGGTGCTGTTTTAATCTGATCTACAGCTTTCTGAACTTCGAATACATCCTCTGACTTATCTCCATAGAGCTGTGCTTCCATTGATTTTAACTGATCAACTAATTCGGCTACCGGCGTAGTATCGAGGTTAAATCCCTGTCTCGCCAGAGAAAGCCCTGCATCTGCGGTCATTCTGATTCTGATTTCTTCCAGTTGTCTGTAATTTGTAATATCCTGTGCTGATAACTCACCACTCTGCAGTTTTGCATAAAGAGCACTCTTATAGGCATCCGAACTCGTCGTTCCTGTCGTAGTATTTGTATTGGTAAGTAGATCTGTTGCAGGATTTGTCATTGTCTGATTGGAATTCTGCCCCGCTGCATCCTGTCCAACTGTGCTATTATTTGTAAGCAACTGATCGGCAAGATTTTCAATCGTCAGATCTTTTCCACTCTCTCTGACTCCGACAACCTCTGCCAGGTCTGCCTGATTAAGAACTGTAATTGCCTTCTCTACCATTCCCATCGTCTGATCGGACTGTAATAAATTTGTCGATTCCGGCGTGTTTCCCATTTTCATATTATCTGTCATCTGATTCAGAAGGTTCTCAATTTCTGTTGCATCCTGATTCTGAATGCCACTTAGATCGAGCTGATCAAGCTGTTCTTTATAGGACAACGTATCAATTGTGACTGGAATTCCTCTATTCACAAAGTCTTTGGCATTTGCAAGATTTTTCTCGCTGACTTCCATGCCACCACGTTCCATAAGTTCTTTAATCTGTGGCAGAAGTTCGTTCCATTGATCATCCGTTACATTTTCACTATTCTGTCCATTTCCGGAGTTATTAAAAACAGCATTTCCTGCTGCATTTGGATCGATCTGATTCTTTCCTGTTTGTGCATATGCACCTGCTGCTCCAGCTACCAGTGAATTCTTAGAACCATTCTGTGCATCCTGTCCTATTCCCAAACCTCCTGCATACTGGCTGTCAGCACTTTTGTTCATCATATCCTCACTACTCATATGCTCTGCTTTATACAGATTTTCAATCGTAGGCTCCATCTGATTCTTTACCAGATAGTTCTTTGCATCCTCTGAGAGATCCGTAAGCTGTGTTGCCTGGTTGAGCGCATTGGTAACTCCGTCTACATTTTCCTGTGTTGCCGGAAGATCTGCCTGTGTCAGTTTATTTTCCACATGGTTTGCCATAGCTGCACTTCCAACGACCTGCTGAATCTCATCTGTACTGACTCCGGTCACGTCAACAGGCTGATAATCCTCACAATAAGTTGCAAGCATGATCTTAATTCTGTCTACTACCGTTATCATTTTGTCAGATGTCATATCATTAAGTCCATATCCATCCTCATCCATCTTCACAGAATCCGTATCTGTTACTTTACTGACAAGTGCTTTAAAGCTCATTTTTGCTGTATCCGCACTATTCTTGATCTGGTCCATAACAGAATCCGCTTCACTCATCATGGATTTTATAGAATTCTTATCATAATTACCATTGTTGATTCCAGACAGATCCCCTGAAATTCCAGCCTTACTAAAAAGCTGACTGACATCTACCTGATTTGTTTTATCCTTGTTGCTATTTATATTAATAGAATTTTTTTGCTGTGTTTCATCCGTATGATTAAAATAAACTGCCGAAATATTCATTGCAAACTTCCTTTCCAAAGTTAAAGTCATCTGCTAACTATTTCGACAGTTCTATTTAAAATAATAACGAATGTTACAAATATTTTATTTTTTGTGATTGTCTTTATTCACCCAGACGTCTTGGTTCTTTATGCCGTGCACTCTTACTATTGAATTCAAATACTCCGATTCCAAAGGCTGGAATATCGGCGAGAATTGAATACTCGTAGCCGTCGCATTCCCCTTTCTGTGCAGTCAAAACTTTTTTCTGATTCTTCTCATCACTTCCAAGAACCAGTGTATATTTTCCTCTTCCAGGCACACCAACTCGGAAATTAGGACGCTCAACAGGTGTAAAATTAAACACGAACAAAAGGTTTCTACTGCCATCTTCACTTAATCTCATAAAGGAATAGATACTGTTGTCACGATCATTTGCATTGATCCAGCGAAATCCATCTGCTTCATAATCCGTCTTATACAGGGCCGGATACTTTTTGTATAAATGGTTACATTTGCTGGTGAACTCCTGCATTTCCCTGTGTTCCGGTTCATTCAAGAGATGCCAGTCCAGAGATTTCTTTTCGCTCCATTCATGATTCTGTCCAAACTCCTGTCCCATGAACAAGAGCTTTTTACCTGGATGTCCGGTCATATACGCATAGGCAAGCTTCAGATTTGCAAATTTCTCCTGTGGTGTTCCCGGCATTTTTTCCAGCATGGAACATTTCAGGTGCACTACCTCATCGTGAGAGAGCACAAGAATAAAATTTTCACTATACGCGTACATCAGACTGAATGTCATCTTTTCGTGATTGAATTTTCTAAAATAAGGATCCAGTTTCATATATTCAAGGAAATCATGCATCCATCCCATATTCCATTTAAATGTAAATCCAAGACAGCCATTCTGATCCGGATCACCGGAAACATTCGGCCAGGATGTCGATTCTTCTGCAATTGTAATCACGTTTGGATATTTCTTCTTCATAATACTATTGAAATGCTTGATAAAATCCATTGCTTCCAAATTTCCATTTTCACCGTATTTATTCGGAATCCAGTTGCCTTCACTACGTCCATAATCCAAATACAACATTGAAGCCACCGCATCCACACGAAGTCCATCTATGTGATATTTATCAGCCCAGAATAATGCATTTGCAATCAGAAAGTTCGCAACTTCATTTTTACTGTAATCAAATACCTTGGTGCCCCAGTCTGGATGTTCTCCTTTTCTTGGGTCTGCATATTCATAGACACAACTGCCATCAAAACAAGCAAGTCCGTGTTCATCTTTTGGAAAATGTGCTGGTACCCAGTCGAGAATCACACCAATTCCCTGTTGATGCATATAATTGACCAGATACATAAAATCCTGTGGTGTCCCATATCTGGATGTCGGTGCATAATATCCCGTCACCTGATAGCCCCAGGAGCCGTCAAACGGATGCTCTGCTATTCCCATCAGTTCAATATGTGTATATCCCATTTTATGAACATATTCCGCAAGATCATGCGCAATTTCCCTATAGCCAAAGAATCCGTCTTCTGTACCATCGTTCTTTTTCTTCCAGGAACCTAGATGCACCTCGTAAATAGATAACGCAGCTTTCAGATAATCCTCGGTTCTCTTTTTGTCCATCCATTTGTTATCTCTCCAGCCAAATCCGCTCAGATCGGCAATGATCGATGCTGTCTCCGGTCTTAGCTGTGCCTGGTTCGCATATGGATCTGCCTTGTACAACAGTCTGTCATCCTGTGAGGTAATTAGATATTTGTACATCTGTCCCACTTTTGCTCCTGGAACAAACAGGTCATATACACCACCTTCTGATCGTTTATGACACTCATATCCTTCCCCGTCCCAGTTATTGAACTCACCGATCACACATACTTTTTTTGCTGCTGGTGCCCAGACTGCAAAGTAAATCCCCTCTATGCCGTCCTGAACCGCCTTATGTGCTCCCATTTTATTATAGATCTCATAGTGCGTTCCCTGTCCAAAAAGATAGGTATCGAGTTCTGTCATGAATACAGAATCCTTCTCCTTTTCCTGTGTAGCTGCAGTTTCCCCTTCTGCGTATCCATTTTCCTTAACAGTTGCTCTATTTGTAACCTTTGTAAAGCCCTTATTATTTCCCATATTACACACACCCCTTTATTCTTTTATATACGTAATATCAGCATAAATTATATATGTAAAGTACTCAAACTTCGCACATAGATATTAGCTATGCACCTTGAAAATTCAATACCTAG
>CAJMQE010000125.1 GCA_905215405.1 uncultured bacterium | reverse complement strand
CAGCGTGCTGGAATGCAAGGGAAAAAAAGAAGGACATGAGCGGGGATTTCATGGGGGGAGGACGCACGGCTGGCGAAGCCAGCGTGCTGGAATGTAAGGGGGGGAAGAAGGACATGAGCGGGGATTTCATGGGGGGGAGGACGCACGGCTGGCGAAGCCAGCGTGCTGGAATGCAAGGGGAAAAAAGAAGGACATGAGCGGGGATTTCATGGGAGGAGACGCACGGCTGGCGAAGCCAGCGTGCTGGAAGGTAAAGGGGGAAAGAAGGGCAAAGGACATGAACGGAGGGCTTCATTGATCTGCAAAATAATAAAAGGTGATACCGCTATGCGGGTATCACCTTTTATTATTGTGCGCCTGGCGGCGCACGTTTCTAGAAAATCTATTTGTCTCAGGAGAGCAGATAACCGCGTTGGGCAAGAGCTTCCTGGATTTCATCCAGAATTTCTTCAGAATCAGCTTCCACGGTATGATAATGGAAACCGGATGTTACATTTTTCAGTGGAGTAGCTTCTCCATTTTCGATACTCTTCATAAAAAGAAGAATATCCCGTTTTGAACTGATCGGAAGAGGAGCTTTGAATTGTCCGTAGACTTTGTGTTCTACAAAGACATCGATCACTTTTCCACCATGATCTACAATTGTGGCAAGTTCATCTTCAATTTCTGCATCGGTATGACATACTTTGAAGACACGTTTGCAGGAAACATCGGATGTGATGATATAGCCTTTATTTGTAGAGATTATATTATGTCTGGAGGCACGCAGGAGCGCTATGTCTTGAACAATCAGCTGTCTGCTGACATTGAGCTTCTTTGCAAGTGCAGTACCAGAAACAGGAACTTTTTCTTTTTGTATCAGGCTGATTATTTCCTGACGTCTTTCATCGCCGTTCACTATAAAATCTCCTTTCAGAATCCTATATTATTTATATCATAAAAATACGACAAATACAATCATGCCCGTGAAATGAAAAGGGGCAGAAAGACTGACGGATACAGGACTACAGGGCATGAAGATTTTTCATGGAAAGGTCGAGAATTGGTGCAGAATGCGTCAGTGCACCGCAGGATATGTAATCGACACCGAGATCTTTGAGACTTCCTACATTTTCAATTGTGACATTGCCGGAACATTCTGTTTCCGCACGGCCATCAATGATCTGAATTGCCTCTTTCATCATGTCGTGATCCATATTGTCGAGCATAATGATATCTGCTCCGGCAGCAACAGCTTCGCGCACCATATCCAGATTTTCTACTTCTACTTCGATCTTACGAACAAATGGAGCATATTCTTTTGCCATTGTTACAGCTTCACGGACACCACCGGCAGCACCAATATGATTATCCTTTAAGAGAACGCCATCTGAAAGGTTGTATCTGTGGTTATTTCCACCGCCGATACGGACAGCGTATTTCTCGAAAATTCTATTATTTGGTGTCGTTTTTCTGGTATCCAGTAATTTCGTGGAAGAGCCCTTCAGTAAAATTGCAATATTGTGGGTATAGGTCGCAACACCGCTCATGCGCTGTAGATAATTCAGTGCAGTACGTTCGCCAGAGAGCAGCGCGCGGATATCGCCAGTCATTTCAGCCAGAAGCTGGCCTTTCTTAATTTCGTCACCGTCTGCTACATTACATTTCATCTGAAATGTATCATCAAGCAGTTCGAAAACACGTTTAAATACATCGAGGCCGGCAATGATACCATCCTGTTTGCATAGAAGCTGTACATGGCCCTGACATGCTTCATGCATGATGGCATTTGTTGTGACATCTTCACTGGTGATATCCTCCTGGAGTGCCAGTCTGATCAGATGATCAGCATTTAACTTCATCGTTATCTCGTTCATGAATTTCCTTCATCCTTTCTATCTCTTTGAAAATAGCTTCTTTATATTTTTTCTGTAAATGTCTGTAATCACGATAACTGTCTGTATCGACGCTGTTTACAACAGCATCGGATACAACAGTCTCCTTGAAATGCTCCGTCATCTGCTTTGCGGCACGTTTTGCAAATACAAGGCTTTCCAGAAGGGAATTGCTGGCCAGTCTGTTTGCACCATGCACGCCATTGCAGCTGGTTTCACCAATTGCATAAAGCTGTTCCATGGAAGTTTTGCTGTAGCGGTCAACATCAACTCCACCCATAAAATAATGCTGGGCTGGAACAACCGGGATGCACTCTTTCGTAACATCGTAACCTTCTTCCAGACAGTGCTGGTAGATATTTGGAAAATGGTTGCGAATAGTTCTATTGTCAATTGGAGCCATGGATAACCAAACATGGTCCGTATGATCGAGTTCCATCTGCTTATGGATTTCATTTGTTACCACATCTCTTGGAAGCAGTTCATCGACAAAACGCTCTTTATCTGCGTTCAGAAGGATAGCACCTTCTCCGCGTACCGACTCAGAAATTAAAAATCTTCTGCCGGGTTTTTTGGAATAAAGAGTGGTTGGATGAATCTGAATGTAATCGATATTCTGCAGGCGGATATCGTTATTTAGGGCAATACCAAGCGCATCTCCTGTCAGATGTCTGAAATTGGTAGAGTGTTCATAGAGGCCACCAATCCCGCCGCATGCCCAGACTGTATAATTTGCTTCCAGGGTAATGATTTTGTGATCCGGAGTCTGACAGACAACTCCATAGCAGGTGTTATTTTGTGAAATGATATCCAGCATGGTAATATGCTCTGAAATTGTAACATTTGGAAGAGTTTTGACCTTTGCAAGAAGTTTGCTCGTGATTTCCTTGCCTGTCACATCTTCATGGAAAAGAATACGAGGTCTGGAGTGCGCACCTTCTCTTGTGAAAGCGAGCTTTCCGTCTTTTGTATGTTCAAATTCTACACCAAAATGAATCAGATCATGGATAATGTCCTGGGAAGAGCGAATCATAATATCCACGGATTCCTTGTTGTTTTTATAGTGACCAGCTCGCATGGTATCTTCAAAATAGCTGTCATAGTCAGCATCGTTGCGAAGCATGCAGATTCCACCCTGTGCAAGAAAAGAATCACTGTTCTCGACATCATCTTTTGTAATGATCAGGATTCGTTTGTCTCTGGGAAGATTAAGGGCACAGAAGAGTCCGGCAACACCACTTCCTACGATGATAATATCAGTTTTAATATGCATTTTTAAATCTAAGTTCTTCATAATTACCTCACTTTTTGCGCGCAGGCTGCGCGACCAGATCTATGTAAAAAGTTAAGCCAGTTCGAGCATTCTCTTTAAAGGAATCTGGGAGAGCGTTCTCTTTTCTTCGTCGACTTCGACCTGTGGTGCATTTTTTGCCAGGCAGTCTCTGACTTTATCAATAGTGACACGTTTCATATTCGGACAGAACTGTCTGTGTCCGACAGAGTAGAAATGTTTATCGGGATTCTTAAGCTTTAGTTCGTAAAGGACGCCCATTTCTGTACAGATAATAAAATCCTTTGCGTCACTTTCCGTTGCGTAATTGATGATTCCTGATGTACTGCCAATATAATCAGCAAGTTCGAGTACGGCAAGTGTACATTCTGGATGTACCAGCACAAGAGCGTCTGGTTTTGCAGCTTTTGCTTTTAAAACGTTTTCTTTTGTAATGCTTTTATGTACGTGACAAAAACCGTCATTAAATATGAAATGTTTTTCAGGAACCTGGGAAGCAATGTAGCGGCCGAGATTTTCGTCCGGAATAAAGTAAATATTTTTGTTTGGGAGAGAACGGACGATCTTTAATGCATTAGAGGAAGTAACGCATACATCTGAGTGAATCTTCAATTCGGCTGTTGAATTGATATAGCAGACAACGGCGAGGTCGTCGTATTTCTGACGCATTTCTTCAATGACATCAGGATCAGCCATATGTGCCATTGGACAGTCAGCCAGCGTATCAGGCATCAGTACTGTTTTCTCTGGATTGAGAATCTTAGCACTTTCGCCCATAAAGGAGACGCCGCAGAAAACAATGGTCTTTTGTGGAATCTGAGTTGCGATCCGGCTCAGGTAAAAGGAGTCACCAATATAGTCGGCAATTGCCTGTACCTGCTCATCTACGTAGTAATGAGCAAGGATGACGGCATCCCGCTCTTTTTTCAGTTTTTCGATTTCTTGTGTAAGTTCATTCATGGAATATAGTCCTTTTCTAAGTATAGGTTATTGGTTGTAATAAACGTCCAGATGTTCTGAAAAATGAAGATGCATCTGGGGAAAGGCTGACACGCGGTCTGCTTTTGACTAGAGATTATAGCATATAACTTTACAGATGACAAGACAGTTGTAAAATTAAGTGTAAAGACAGCCGCAAATTCATAGAAAATACTAGTGTGTTCAGGTATCAGAGGGTAAGGCAGAAGCTGGACTCAAGGTAAAACCAGAGATTATGACAGAAGTTGAACTCAAGGTAAAACCAGAGATTATGACAGAAACTCAACTCAAGTTGAAACCAGAGATTATGACAGAAGTTAAATCCAAGGTAAAACCAAAAGCTAAGGCAGAAATTTAAATGTAGGGGAAATCCAAGGCGAAATCCAAGGCGAAATTTGACAGGAGTTGACAGCAGCAAAATTCTGTAATACTATTTGAATAGCTTTTGTTTGTAAATGGATGACAGAATGTCCGTCAGTGAAAGGGGGAGCGCCCTGGCACTGTTTGACTGCAGAGGCCTGGCAGCGAGGGAGTCCGTGTTGCGGATTGAGAGGATACATGCATTGGATGCAGGCGAGTATCGACCGACTTTAACAGAGTAACTAACTGGTTATTGGAGCTGTCCGGAGTCTGTCTGAATGTCCATTCGTCCATCTGATCAGACGGAACAAATCGATCGTGCAGTGAAAGTATACCGTTGTGTATACTTTTTTCTATATTAGGAAAACAATTGATCAAAGTATCATTGTCATTGAGGATTGTCGGGACAAGTTTTATCAATTTCTACTCTGTAATATTTCAAATAAAGAGAGGCATAAGAAATGAAAAAGAAATCAAATCTGACAAAACTTATTTTTCTTGCGATGATGGTCGCAATCGGTGTTGTAATTTCACCAATTCTAAGAGTTGAGGGCATGTGTCCAATGGCGCATTTTATTAATGTGACCTGTGCAGTCATGCTGGGACCATGGTATGCATTTTTGTGTGCCCTTGCAATCGGTATCATCAGAATGATCTTTATGGGAATTCCACCTCTTGCGCTGACAGGTGCTGTTTTTGGTGCATTTTTATCCGGTATGCTTTACCGTCTGAGTAAAGGTAAGCTTGTGTGTGCATTTGCAGGTGAGGTCATTGGAACAGGAATTATCGGAGCAATTATTTCCTATCCGGTCATGACAGTTTTATGGGGAAGAACAGGACTTACATGGTTCTTCTATGTGCCATCTTTTATTGCGGGAACACTGATCGGCGGCAGTATTGCATTTATTTTCCTGAAACAGCTTATTAAGGCCAAGGTACTGGCACGTTTTCAGCAGGCACTTGGTTCAGCAAGCTATGACTCAGAGGATGATACGGTAAATGATGCACTGGCAATTGCATTTTTTGGCTTTATAGCCTATC
Source organism: uncultured bacterium (assembly GCA_905215405.1). GTDB lineage: Bacteria > Bacillota > Clostridia > Lachnospirales > Lachnospiraceae > CAJMQE01. The sequence goes on along the minus strand of CAJMQE010000125.1, from coordinate 2,569 downwards.
TTGTAACAGTTGTAATCGTGAACAACTTTGTTGCGCAGCCAGGAGCATTTGTACAGGCGTTGAAATATATTGTGCTTGCAGCATTTCTGGTACTCGCAGCGGTATATTATTTTGTTCGTAAGAACAGAACGCAGAGTAAAACAGGAAGCAGAGCGTAATGCGGGTAGTGTGCTCGCCCAGTCAGTTGGTATAATGATCGATACAAAAAAGTATGAATAAGAAGAGCAGCTGATACTAAAAAACTAAGTAGTGTGATGTTTACAGTAGAAATGGAGATAGAAAATGGAATTGGGAAAGACAGCAGAAAGCAAAAAGAAGAAAGAACAGGATGAAATGCGCAGCAATTTACCGCATGCGGTAGCATTTACAACAGCCCAACTGAAAAAAATATTTCAGGTAAGGATGCAGGTAAAGGCAGAGCAGCCGCTTATTCACTGTATTACCAATCCCATTTCTATTAATGACTGTGCAAATGTAGTGCTTGCGACAGGAGCAAAACCGATCATGGCAGAACATCCGGATGAGGTGGAGGAGATCACAGAACTTGCCAAGGCACTGGCTGTTAATTTGGGCAATATTACAGATGCCAGAATGTGTTCCATCCCAAAAGCCGGAAAAAGAGCATTGGAAAAGAATATCCCATGCATCATTGATATGGTAGGCGTTAGCTGTTCGAAAATACGACATGAACTTGCGCACCGTTTTATTCATGAATGTCATCCGGCAGTGATTAAGGGAAATATTACAGAAATCAAAGCGATTTTTGGTGAATTTCATGCAGAGGGTGGAATTGATATCAGTAAAGCAGACCAGAAAATTGAGCAGAGCAGGGACGGGATGATGCAGCAGGCACAAATCGTGCGTACATGCGCAGTAGAGGCAGGCGCAGTAGTTCTTGCAAGTGGTGCTACAGATATTATTTCCGATGGAAAAAGGACATTTTTGATTGGAAATGGGACGCCGATGCTTGCAGATATTACTGGTTCCGGCTGTATGCTCAATGTACTGACGGCATCTTTTCTTTCTGGAACAGACCCACTTTATGCCGCATTGTTCGCAACGGCTGCAATGGGAATATGTGGAGAGTTGTCCGTGACAGAAAAAGGTACAGGAACATTTCGTACCAATCTTCTGGATCATCTGTATACACTTTCCGAACAGGAATTTACTGAAATAGCAGATATTATTGAGATATTGTAATCGAATGGATAGGAATTGAAAAGCGTGAAAAAATGCACCTATTGAAATGCATGTCGTTATTTCGACATATCCATAAATTTATTGTGCGTTTTTTTTCAGGGAATGTGATATAATATGACTATCACATTTTCGATTGTTTTGATTCTTTAAGGAGATTTATGTATGGACGATAAGAGATTTGCGTTATTGATTGATTCGGATAATATATCCGCCAAGTATATCAATTCAATACTTGACGAGATGACAAAATACGGGGCAATAACCTATAAGAGAATATATGGAGACTGGACAAAGTCCTACACAACTAAGTGGAAGGATGTTCTTCTGGATAATTCAATTACGCCAATCCAGCAGTTCTGCAATGTTTCAGGAAAAAATGCAACAGATTCAGCACTGATTATTGATGCCATGGATATTCTGTATACAAGAAATGTAGATGGATTCTGTATTGTATCTAGTGACAGTGATTTTACACGTCTGGCCAGCAGATTAAGAGAGTCTGGTATGGAAGTGATTGGGATGGGAGAGGACAAGACTCCTGTTTCCTTCAGAAAGGCATGCAATGTATTTACATCTTTGGAACTGCTTCTCGATCAGGAAGAAGTGGACGAGAAGGAAGATGAGAAGGAATTTGATACGCATGTACATGAGAATAATATGGTCAATGATGGAAAAGTCATGTATACAAAGAATGGCTCCAGAAAGACCAGAACAAAACATAAGACCAATGTCATCAGCAGATCCAAGATCGAAAGTGCAATTGTCGGGATCATTACTGAAAATGAAAATAATGGCCGTGAAACAGGGCTTGGTGAAATCGGCAGCAGACTTTTAAAAAAATATCCTGATTTTGATGTCAGAAATTATGGTTACAGCCTGTTATCGAAGTTCCTTGAGGAAGCCTCCAGCTTTAAGCTCAAGAGAAAGAACCGTACGATTGTGGTAACCCTGCAGGAAGATGGAAAGACCAAGGAAGAGATTCTTGAATACATCCATAAAGTAGTAGAAAGTTATGGTGAAAAAGGAATTGGTCTGAATGAACTGAGTAATAAACTTCATATCAAATATACGAACTTTAATGTCAAGGATTATGGCTATTCACAGTTCTCTAAATTCGTACAGAGCTTAAAGTCAGTATCGATCTGTGAAAATGAATATAAGAGACAGATCGTGGTGATGAATGAATTTGCGGAATAACAAAGAACATTGGCTGGAATGGAACCGGTAGAGTACTACTGATTTACTGGTTTCGTAACGGAATGGTAGATAATCTGATTCATAAAAAAACAAGTGATCAAAAATTGTGATCGCTTGTTTTTTATTGTGCGCCTGGCGGCGCACGTTTCTAATGGGTGAAAGTCCTTAATCC
>CAJMQE010000124.1 GCA_905215405.1 uncultured bacterium | reverse complement strand
ATCCCACACCACATTTTCTGTGATGTGAGACTTTCTTAACTTAATGCCATTGACTGATTGCCTGCACGGCTTGCCATTATTGTACAGACGGATGTCCAAAGCAGATTCCGATTCCAGAACTTTTTGCGGATATGAATGCGAAAAAACAGTATCAGGACTGGAATAGTGACTGGTATTATATGGTCCATACACAGAACCGTGGAAAGGCATCAGACTGTATCCGATGTGGAAAATGTGAGAAAGCCTGTCCACAGCATCTTGGCATAAGAAATCTGCTTGTAGATGTTGCAAAAGCATTTGAACATTAAAACATTAAAACAAATCCCAAAGGCTATTAAGAGAAGAATGAAATTTTAATTGAAAAAAGATGCAGTAAACAATAAAAAGAAAAAGTATTGAGTAAAAATATAAAGTAGAAATAAAGAGTAGAAATAAAGAGTAGAAATATAGAGTAAAAATATAGAGTAAAAATATAGAGCAGAAATAAAGAGTAAAATAAAGAAAGTGTAAAATAAAGTCTAAAAATAAAGCAAGAAAAGGGAGCAATCAGAATGAATAAAAGTACACAAAAATTAGTATTATCCGCCTTGTTTATGGGGCTTGGAATCGTACTGCCATTTGTGACAATGCAGATTCCAACAATAGGAAATATGCTTCTTCCAATGCATATTCCAGTTCTTTTGTGTGGATTTATCTGTGGTGGAGCGTATGGAGCAATCGTTGGATTCGCTGTTCCACTTTTAAAAAGTATCCTGACAGGAACGCCGGTCATGATGCCTGGTGCGGTGGCAATGGCAGCAGAACTGATGTGTTACGGGCTGGTTTCCGGTCTGTTATATCAGAAATTGAAAAATATCAGATTTGGAACATTGCTTACACTGATACCATCGATGCTGGCAGGAAGAATCGTCTGGGGAATTGCAGCACTTGGCTTATTTACAATGCTGGGCAATACATTTACCTGGAAATTCTTTGTCACACAGGAATTTATCAATGCAGCACCTGGAATCCTGATTCAGCTGATCATTATTCCAGTTATTGTTTCAACATTAAAACGAATGGATCTGGGAGTGTTTACGGATGAAGAACATGAAATTAACAGGCAGAGAACTGGACACAGAATCCTTTCAGCCAGTGTTAGAAAAAATAAATAAGCTGATGGCGGAAAAGGACAGCACAGAGCCGGTGCTGGTCGCTATCGATGGCATGTGTGGATCGGGAAAGACCACTTTGGGGAAATATTTACATCAATGTCTTGGCGGCAGATTATTTTCCATGGATGATTATTTTCTGCAGTTCTCCCAGCGGAGCAGGGCAAGGCTCTATCAGGTCGGAGGAAACGTGGATTACGAAAGGTTTCAGCAAGAAGTACTGATTCCAGTATTACATGGGCAGGATGTCATCTATCGGATTTTTTCCTGTCAGACGGGTAAAATTGGAGATGGAACAATTATGCCAGCAGAAAGGCTGAATATTGTGGAAGGTGTGTATAGTCAGCACCCAGTATTTGGAGATGTCTTTGACCTGAAAGTGTATATGGAAATATCGCAGAAGCTGCAACTGGAAAGAATCCAGTTACGCGAAGGAAATGTAAAATTGAAACGATTTCAGGAGGAATGGATACCGAAAGAAAATGCATATTTTGAGAAATTCGATATCCGAAAAAATAGTCAGATTATCATATCACAGGAGGAATTTTAGATGGAAACAAAGAATGTATTAGTTGCTTATTTTTCATGTAGTGGAGTTACAGCGAGTGTCGCAAAAAAACTTGCGGATGCGGCAGATGCAGAATTATTTGAAATAGAACCTGTTGAAAAGTATACAAAAGAAGATCTGAACTGGATGGATAAAAAGAGTCGTACGACTCTGGAAATGAATGATCCGGTCAGTCGCCCTGCAATAAAGAATAAATGTGCAGATATGGCACACTATGATGTTGTATTCATAGGATTTCCAATCTGGTGGTATGTAGAACCAAAGATCATAGATACCTTTTTAGAAAGCTATGATTTCGAAAATAAGACGGTGATTCCATTTGCAACTTCAGGTGGAAGTGGATTTGGAAAAGCAGGCGAACAGATGAAGAGATTCTGTTCGGTACAGACCAAATGGAAAACAGGAAAAATGTTAAATGGAACACAGTCGGCTCAAACACTTGGAGCCTGGATAAAAGAACTGGGATTATAGAATGGAATCAAAAGGAAAGAATATAGAAGAATAAGGTTTCGATAAAATAATTACCGGGAGGTACATAAGAAGTGGAAATGTTTTTATGGATGATCGTACCAATCCTGCTATTGCTACTGGTCATTTATTATCTCTATCGTGTCATAAGACGGGGATTGAACTTCTTTCAGATCCTGCAAAGTGGGAAAAAAAGAAAAATAGCAGCAGCCATAGCAGCACTTGTCATTATTGTGCCTGCGTTAAGTATCTATAGTACCTGGCTAATTGTGGTCCTGCATCTGGCCGGGTGCAGTCTGCTCCTTGATCTCATCGTCTGGTTATGCCGTAAATTGTCTGTTATACAGAAATTAAAGAATTCCGGTGCGAAAGTCCAAAGTCTGGTTCAGTTATTACAAAGATGTTTCTACAGTGGAGCCATTGCTATTTTGTTGTCCGTCACGCTTCTTGGATATGGATACTGGAACATGCACCATATTGTCGAGACCGATTATACAGTGACGACGCAAAAACAGATCAGGCCGGAAGGATACCGGATTGCACTGCTTGCAGATCTGCATTTTGGGACGACAATGGATGCGGATAAACTGAAAAAAGAGGCAGATAAAATCAGTGAACAGCATCCGAATATTGTGGTGCTTGCTGGAGATATCGTGGATGAAAGCACAACTTTGAAAGAAATGCAGGATGCTTTTGCAATTCTTGGAACAATCGATAATCAGTTTGGAATCTGTTATGTCTATGGAAACCATGACAAGAGTGTATACAGTCGAAGTCCTAAATATACCAGGGAAGAACTTACAGAGGCGGCACAGAATGCAGGCATACACATTTTGGAAGATTCTAGTCTGTCCGTCAATGGGGAGCTTGAACTCATAGGAAGAGCAGATCGTTCAGAGGATGGCAATATCAGAATGAGTGCAGAGCAGTTGCTTGAAAATGTGGATCTGAACAGAGAACTGATTTTGATCGATCATCAGCCATGTGAATACGATGCAGTGGAAAAAGCAGGATATGACTGTATTCTCTCAGGACACACCCATGCTGGACAAATCTGGCCAGGTGGTCTGATCGCTCGGACATTTCATTTTGATGATAGAAATTATGGATATGGGATCAGTGGAAATCTGAATGAGATCGTGACTTCTGGAATCGCAGGATGGGGATACCCGATCCGAACAGAGAAACACTCTGAGTTTGTAATGATCACACTGGTACAAAAATAGAAACATCTTCTCTTACTGAATACTGAATCATGATAATTATTATGACCTTTTAACTGGATAGCCAGCAGGAAGGGCAACTATCATTATGACCAGTAGGAGAAGGTGTTTTTTTATTGGGAAAAAACATTAGAAAGTGCAGAATCTATCAGGAACACAAAGAGCATATCTGTTGGAATAAACTAAGATTCAATGGAGTAACGGATACAGGATAAAGGAAATATAGGAAGAAAGAAATACGGGATACAGGAACTATAGAATAAAGGAAATACAGGAAAAAGAAGAAAGGTTAAGGGTGTTTTTGTCAGAAAAAAGGAGTATAATCCTAAGAAAACAAAAACAAGGAGGAACGACATGTTTCGTGATATGAGAAAACAGGAAAGAAAATTAACAACACAGGAGGCACAGCAGATACTGAGTGCAAATCAATATGGAATACTGTCAACGGTATGTGAAGATGGCTACCCTTATGGCGTGCCACTCAGCTACAGTTACCTGAATGGAAAAATCTATTTCCATGGAACTTCAGCGGGTGGATTAAAAGATGAAAATATCACAAACTGTGAAAAAGCTTGTTTTACAGTGGTTGGAGATACGGAGGTACTGCCGGGCAAGTTCTCAACAAGATATGAAAGTGCTATTGCATTTGGAAAGATTCATAAACTGGAAGGCGTAGAAGCAAAGACGGAGGTATTGACAGGCATATTGGAAAAATACAGCCAGGATTTTATGGATGCTGGTCTAAAATATATTCAGGCAGCAATGGAACGAGTCGCAGTATACGAATTTGAAATAGAATATGTGACGGGAAAAGCAAGAAGATAAATGGAATTTTTATTTGTTTCAATATGAGAAAAAATGGAAATTAGATAGATGAATTTTCAGGTAAAAGTGGAAAAAAACTGAAAATTTAGCAAATTTTTATTGAGAATTATGTCGAAAAATGATATGTTTATGGTAGGAGTTGTTCCAGGAATGGCAGAAGGGTGAGTTCTGGCATCAGTTCGAATAACTGGGGACAAAACGAAAGGAAGTTTTGACAGAGGTTATAATAAAATATACAAAGGAGAGAAGTATGAAGGAAAAAACGCAAATGAAAAAAAGATGATATCCGAATTGATCAAAAAACTACTTTCAAAAGTAGGAATTATGATTATTGCAGTGGTCATACTGGTTGCAGCCAGTTTATTCATTTTTACAAAATGTACAGCGGTCGTAAATCAGGCTGGTATTGTCAGAGGTGGAAGCCAGAGGGCAGTGAAACAGGAACTTGCAGGAACATCAGGTGATCAGGTCATGAGCAGTGTCGAGGCAATTATTGACGGACTGGAGCATGGCAGTAGCAAGCTTGGAATTATCTATATTCCAGTATCAGGCTATCAAAATAGTGTCAGTAAAGTAAGTGAATTTTGGAAGAATCAGATGAAACCGGCAATTGAGACTTATCGTAAAGATCATGACAGTGCAAAATTACTTGAAGTCAGTGAGGAATTCTTTACACTGACGAATAAAATGGTAGATGCAGCACAGGGCGTTGTTGATATAATCGCGAACGTTCTTTATCTGATCCTGATCTTATTCGTAATTGGTACGGTCATTTTCCTCAAAAAAATTCAGAGCATTTTCCAGCAGCGTGTGGTGACACCGTTGGCTGAACTGGAAGAAAGCTTTGATAAACTTTCTGATGGACATCTGTCTGAAGAATTTGAATATGCAAGAGAAGATGAAATCGGTGCACTGTATACATTGTTAAATAAGACACGTACTGCATTGGAAGGATATATCAGTGATATTGAAGAAAATCTGCATAATATGGCAGAAGGTGATCTGGTCGATCAGACAGATATGCAGTATCTTGGAGATTATGTACCAATCCAGACAAATATCAATCATATTAGAGAAGCCTTATGTGAGGAAATGCTCTCAATCGGGGAAATGGCTCAGCATGTTGCCGCAAGTTCCCGTGAGGTATCAAAGGTATCACAGAGCCTTGCAGAAGGTGCTGTTACACAGACTGAAAGTATTCAGGATCTGCAGACAAAGATCAGTACGGCAATGGAACATAATACCAACACGGTCAAATTCGTTGATAAGGCGATGGAAACAAGTTCCCGCACCCTTAGCAGTATTGAAGCCAGCAGATTACAGATGAATCAGGTCGTGGAAGCCATGAACCTGATCAGCCAGTCATCAGAAGAAATTCAGACAATTCTTGGAGCACTGGATGATATTACGAGTCAGACGAATCTGTTATCTTTAGATGCATCTATTGAGGCAGCACGTGCTGGTGAGATGGGCAAAGGATTTGCAGTTGTTGCAGAAGAAGTCAGAAATCTGGCAGAAGAATCCGCAGTATCTTCACAGAATATCCAGAGCAGAATTCAGAAATCTTTTGAATCGATTCAGAAGGGAAAAGAAGTCGTTGCAATGGCTGTTCAGTCCCTTGAAGATATAGCTGATAATACAGAAGCCATGAATCAGGCAATTGAAGAAATTAATTCATACAGTGAGATTCAGAATGATCAGATGGCACAGGTCAGCGATCTGTCTCAGACAATTCTTGACGTAGTTACAGATAATTCCGCGGTATCAGAGGAATGTGCTGCATCAAGTACAGAACTTTCCGGTTACTCCAATTCTCTACAGGAAAGTGTAGAAAAATTCAGAACACATAATTAAATATAAAAATATAGTATCTTTGTAATGGAAAGAGCCTTTGTTGAAAGAAATTTCAACGGAGGCCCTTTTTTTGTATGAGATTTGCTAAGTGATGAAAAATGCCGGAATTTATATCAAAAAGTGGCTTTTGTTTGTGCATATTTTAGAAAGATTAAGAATTTCTTCATAATATGTTAAGATTTTACTGTCAAAATAGTGATAGATGATTAATGAATGCGTATAGCAGAAAAATCGAACAAAAGAGAAAGATTATTGAGAACTTATTACGGGAGACTTGGAAAATGGCATACAATACAAACATTTATTTATTCGTATTTTTACCTGTTGCATTGATTACATATCAGATCGTTCCATCGAAAAATCGTTGGAAGGCACTATTGTTTTTCAGTTATCTGTATTTTTATCTGGTAAGTGGAAAACTGCTGCTTTATCTGATGGGAACGACGTTCGTGACTTACGCTGTGGCGATCAGTATGACCTGGTTAAGACAAAAGGAGCAGGCTGGTAGCAGAGCAACAATAACGACTCAGGATAAGTCAGCCCTGGTTCAGTCGGAGAAACCTGACACAAAAAAGACTGCAAAACAGTTGAAAGAGTATGCAAAGAGAAAGTTGCACAGACAGGAAAAGGGACTGTTAATATTGGGAATTGTCCTTATATTGGGGGTGCTGGTGATCCTGAAATATTATAATTTCTTTGCAGGAAATGTAAATGGAATTCTTCAGATGCATGGACACAGCGATGTATTTACCATTAAGAAAATTGCAGTACCGATCGGCATTTCATTTTATACACTGCAGGCAATTGCATACATGGCTGATGTATATTGGAAAAAAAATGAGCCTCAAAGAAATATTGGAAAACTGGCACTGTTCTTGAGCTTTTTTCCGCAGATCATGGAGGGGCCAATTACCAATTATACAAAAATGAAAGAGGAACTTTATCGTGGAGAGTCTCTGAAGGCAGATAATCTGCTCAATGGCTTTCTTAGGATCAGCTGGGGATTATTTAAAAAGATAGTAATTGCTGACCGTTTAAATGTTGTTGTAGCCGCCATTTTTGATCACTATACAGAGTATAGTGGGGCAATGATAATTGCTGCTGCGGTATTTTATACAGTTCAGTTATATATGGAGTTTTCTGGAAGTATCGACATTGTCATTGGCAGTGGCATGTTATTTGGCATAAAATTGCTGGAAAACTTCAGACAGCCATTCGCATCAAAAAGTGCATCAGAATTCTGGAGGAGATGGCATATCAGCCTTGGTGTATGGTTCAAGGCTTATGTATTCTATCCAGTGTCGGTTTCGGGAATTGTAAAAAGGTGGATGCACTTTTCAAAAAAGCATAAGTTTTCCAAATATGGATCCAAGCTGGGAGTATCTGCAATCGCATTATTTCCGGTCTGGCTGTGCAATGGGTTATGGCACGGTGCACAGTGGAACTATATTTTCTACGGAATTTATTATTTTGTGATACTGCTTGCAGAGATTGCAATCAAACCAGTCAAACAGAAGGTATATACATGGCTGCACATAAAAGAGACTGATTACTGGGTACAGAAATTACAGATCGGCAAGACATGGATCATTATATTTACCGGCGAAATGTTTTTCCGCGCACAGGGATTAAAAGCGGGAATGACGATGTTCGTCAGTATTTTTCATGGGTTCCATCCAGAGAAACTTATGGATGGCAGTCTGCTTCAACTGGGAGTTGGAATGGCAGATATGATCGCAATAGGAGTGGGATGTCTCATTGTTGCGATCATTGGCAGTCTGCGAGAGAAGAATATGAATGTAATTGAAAAAATCAAGACCTTACATTTACCGGTTCGCTGGGGACTTTACTATGCAATCATATTATTCATTCTGATATTTGGGGCCTATGGTATGGGATATCAGCAGGTAGATTTGATCTATGCAGGATTTTAGAAGCAATGAGAGATGATGAAAAAGTACAGGATCCAAAGGATCAAAATGGAAATGATGAAAAATAAGTCAAGATAAAGGCAATAAAAATGGCTCTTCGTGTATAGTTGTGGGTCAAATTTTCTGAAAGCTTAGTGTTTATG
>CAJMQE010000123.1 GCA_905215405.1 uncultured bacterium | reverse complement strand
TTTAATTTGTGGTAAAACTGCAGTAGGCAGGAACTATAATTTGCCGCGTGACATTGATACATGATTCGCACAAGTTTCTTGACAGCGTGAGATATTGCTACATTGTAATGTTTGCCTTCAGCACGTTTCTTTGCAAGATAAGCAGCAAATGTTGGATCCCAGTTACAAACAAACTTCGTTGTGTTAAATAAAGCATAGCGAAGATACCTTGATCTGGTGGAGTGGGTGCTATTTGATACTCATACTGAATCGGTGTATGAATCTGAGGTTGATAAGATATACAACAAATAAAATGACAAAAGTGAGTTTTTATGTACGCTGAAAAAACAGATTATGATGATATTGAAATGTCGAGTAGGTTACGGAATATTCTCAGAAGAAATGGATTTGAGTCATTGGAAGGATTGAGAGAATATCCAAAGGAGCATTTTATAAAGTTTAGTAATATGGGGCAGGCAACACTGCAGGAATTATATCAGATTTGATGACTTCCTATGTATGGATGCGTTTAGAATGTGGATAAAAAGCAAAGATGATTTGAGAAGATACAGCCTTGAGGAACTTGAAGAGATGTGTCCGAAGGGTATAAGGTTGTTTGTAAGATTAAAGAAGTTGAAAACAATACAAGAGTAATCTTATGTGATTTGTTAAATAAAAGAAAACTATGAAAAATGCTGGTGTTGAAAATAATAAATTGTTGTATTATGATGTTGATAATAAAATATGGAGGTGTATCATGAAAGCACATAAATATTGGTCAATCGGAGCAATAGTTACAATGGTTGGAACTTTTTATACAGGATATAAAGGGTTAAAAGCAGCACACAAATACTTTGCATTTGGCTCTCTGATATGCATGATTATGGCAGTCTATTCTGGTCATAAAATGATTTCAGGTAATAAAAGAACAAGAAAACAGGTGGAAAATACAAAAGCGGAGGAATAGTAAATGTTAGAGTTAGGAATAAAAGCACCGGATTTTGAATTGCCGGATCAGAACGGAGAAGTGCATAAATTAAGTGATTATTTAGGTAAAAAAATAATTTTATATTTTTATCCAAAGGATAATACGCCAGGCTGTACAAAACAGGCATGTGGTTTTTCAGAGCGTTATCCTCAATTTACCGAAAAAGGTGCGGTGATCCTTGGAGTAAGCAAGGACTCTGTAGCGTCTCACAAGAGATTTGAAGAAAAATACGGACTGGCATTTACGCTATTAGCAGATCCGGAGCGTAAAGTCATTGAAGCATATGATGTCTGGAAAGAAAAGAAAAATTATGGAAAAGTATCTATGGGTGTAGTAAGAACTACATATCTTATTGATGAGCAGGGAATCATTATAAAGGCAAATGATAAAGTCAAGGCGGCAGATGATCCTGAAAATATGCTTAAGGAATTGGCATAATGAAGATTATTTTATCACCTGCAAAAAAGATGATTGTAGATACCGATAACTTAGCACCGGTTGAACTGCCTGTCTATATTGATAATACAGCAGAAGTATTAAACTGGATGAAAAGCAAATCAAAAGAAGAACTGAAAGCTATCTGGAAATGTAATGACAAGATTGCAGAGCAGAACTTTAACAGATTGGAAAATATGGATCTTTATAACAGGCTTACTCCGGCTGTTTTAGCATATGAAGGGATTGCATTTCAATATATGGCACCATCTGTGTTTGAAATCCAGCAGTTTGAGTATTTGAAAAATCATTTAAGAATCTTGTCTGCGTTTTATGGCATTTTAAAACCAATGGATGGTGTGACTCCTTATCGTCTTGAAATGCAGGCAAAGGTTGGAATTGGAGATGCAAAAAATCTGTATGAGTACTGGGGAGAATTGTTATACCGCTCAGTAATCGATGACAGTAGGATTATCATTAATCTTGCATCAAAAGAATACTCAAAATGTATAGAAAAGTATCTGACACCACAGGACAGATATATTACGATTGTATTTTGTGAGTTATCCGGAGATAAATTGGTAACAAAAGGTACCTATGCCAAGATGGCTCGTGGTGAAATGGTCAGATTCATAGCGGAAAATAATATTGAAAATCCGGTGGAGATTCAGAAATTTGACAGACTCGGATATTCGTTTAGGTCTGATTTATCTTCAGATTCAGAATATGTATTTGAACGCAAAATAAAATAGTTATTCAGGTAAAAGATGCTCAGTTTGGCGTCTTTTATAATAATGAGAATTATTACTATTTTTTATTGACAACAGGATGATAATGGTATACAATCCTTATTAAGAACTAATCCTAATAAGGAGAACTAATGACAAGTAGGAGAAATACCATTCAAAAAGATTTTGTAAGAAATACCGTATACGAAATGAGAAGACACGTTACGGCAAATGAAGTGTATGAATTTATAAAAGAAGCATATCCAACAATTGGAAAAGGAACTTTATATAGAAATCTTGATATATTGGTAGAGGAAGGTGCATTAAGAAAGGTTGAAGTTCCGGATGGACCGAACCGATTTGATTTTACATTGAAAAATCATTACCATGTAAGATGTATAAAGTGCGGTGAAATTTTTGATGTGGATATGGATCAAATACCGGATTTGCTGGAAAGAATTCATAACACTCATGGAATTGAATTTGTGGATTATGATATTTCATTTAAAGGCATTTGCCCGAAATGCAGGGAGAAGGTAAAGGAGGAACAGCATGGATAGGAAAGCAATGTATAAGTTGAGTTATGGACTGTTTATATTGACCGCTAAAGAAGCAGAAAAAGATAACGGATGCATCATTAATACAGCCATTCAGGCAGCTTCGGAACCAAACCAGTTAAGTATCTGTGTAAATAAGGCAAATTATACGCATGATATGATTCAAAGAACCGGAAAATTTACTGTATCAGTCTTAAGTCAGAAGGCACAATTTGAATTGTTCAAACATTTTGGCTTCCAATCAGGAAGAGATACCAATAAGTTTGAAGCATTTGAGCAGTGTGCCAGGGGCACAAATGGTATTTATTATATTACAGAAGGTACAAATGCATACATTTCTGTGACAGTTACTAAAACAGAGGACTTGGGTTCACATACGATGTTTATCGGTGAGATAACCGATATGGAAGTTTTAAGCAATGTTCCTTCAGTAACATATGATTATTATCAGAATAATATTAAGCCTAAGCCACAGGAGGTTGGAAAAACAGAGGACAGTCAGACAATATGGCGTTGCAGAATTTGCGGATATGAATATGTAGGCGAGGAATTACCAGATGACTTTATATGTCCTTTGTGCAAGCACCCGGCATCAGATTTTGAAAAAGTAGTAAAGAAAACGGAGGTAAAAGAGATGGCAGCAAACAAATATGCAGGAACACAGACAGAGAAGAATTTACAGGAGGCATTTGCAGGGGAATCACAGGCAAGAAATAAGTATACCTATTTTGCTTCTGTAGCGAAAAAGGAAGGTTACGAGCAGATGTCAGCATTGTTTTTAAAGACTGCAGATAATGAGAAAGAACATGCAAAGATGTGGTTCAAGGAATTAGCAGGAATTGGTGATACAAAGGAAAACCTGGCGGCAGCGGCAGAAGGCGAAAATTATGAGTGGACAGATATGTATGAAGGCTTTGCTAAAACAGCTGAGGAAGAAGGATTCCCTGAGCTTGCAGCAAAATTCAGGGCAGTAGGTGAGATTGAGAAGCACCATGAGGAAAGATATCGTGCACTTCTTAAGAATATTGAAACTGCACAGGTATTTGAAAAGAGCGAAGTTAAGGTATGGGAATGCCGTAACTGCGGACATATTGTGGTAGGAACTAAGGCGCCTGAAGTATGTCCGGTATGTAATCATCCACAGAGCTATTTTGAAGTACATGAAGAGAATTATTAAGGAGATGAGATTATTACGAAGAAGAAAGAGATTAATTCAAAAAAAGCAGTAATGATAGGCTGTGGCTTTGTTGGTTCTGCATCGGTATTTGCTCTGATGCAGAGTGGCTTGTTTACAGAGATTGTCCTTATCGATGCAGATAAGAACAAGGCAGAAGGAGAAGCGATGGATATCAGTCATGGTATTCCATTTGCGAGTCCGATGAAAATATATGCCGGAGATTATGATGATGTGGCTGATGCTGCAATTGTTGTCATATCTGCCGGAGCGGGACAGAAACCGGGAGAGACAAGGCTTGATCTCGTAAATAAAAATGTAGCAATATTTAAGTCAATTATTCCTGAAATAGCAAAGAGAAATTTTGCAGGTATCATGCTTGTAGTTGCGAATCCGGTAGATATCCTGACTCAGGTAGCCATAAAGTTATCAGGACTTCCAGAAAACAGGGTTATTGGATCGGGTACTGTGTTAGATAGTGCCAGATTAAGATATAAGCTTGGTGAGCATTTATCTGTGGACAGCAGGAGTGTTCATGCATTTATAGTAGGTGAGCATGGAGACAGCGAAGTTGTAGCATGGTCATCAGCCAATGTATCTGGTGTTCCATTAAGTGAAATGTGTGAAATGCGTGGACATTACAAGCACAAGGAAAACACGGCAGAAATAGCTACAGCAGTCAAGAACAGTGCTTATGAGATTATAAACAAAAAGCACGCTACATATTATGGAATTGCAATGTCTGTAAAAAGAATCTGCGAAGTGATTATGAGAGATGAAAAATCAATACTTCCTGTATCACACATGATTCATGGAGTATATGATATTGACGGAGTATCGTTAAGTATGCCAGCTATTGTAGGTGCAGATGGTATTGAGTCTGATATACCTATTAATTTAAGTGGCGAGGAAGCGTTAAAGCTTAAGGAATCTGCAGATTCATTGAAAAAGATTATGGAGACAAGTGAATTATAAATTTTACACATGGAAGGAGAAAAAGGCATGGAAGTAAGGTATTATATTTGTAAGCATTGTGGAAACATTGTTGAAAAGGTAAAGGATAAGGGTGTACCTGTAATTTGTTGCGGAGAACCTATGCAGGAATTAAAAGCCGGAGTGACAGATGCTGCTGTTGAGAAGCATATACCTGTATATACAGTGGAAGGCAGTCATGTTCATGTCGTGGTTGGAGAGACAAAACATCCAATGCTTGAAGAGCATTTCATTGAGTGGATTACATTAAATACAAACCAGGGAATATACAGAAAACAGTTAAATCCAGGGCAGGAGCCGGTAGCAGATTTTTGTCTTTGCGATGGTGAACAGGTAGAAGAAGTATATGCATATTGTAACCTGCATGGATTATGGAAATGCTAAAAGCATTTATACATATTAAGATTACAGTACAACACAAATATAACAGTAATATAGGCTGTGTATTAATATATTTACAAGGAGGAACAACCAATGAAATACGTATGTGATGTTTGCGGATGGGAATACGATGAGGAGAAGGGCTATCCAGAAGGTGGTATTGCACCTGGTACAAAGTGGGAGGATATTCCAGAAGATTTTGAATGTCCGTTATGCTCTGTAGGAAAAGACCAGTTCTCAGAAGCATAAATGTATTATGATAGGATTATACCAATGAAAGAAGAACTAAGTATAGATATCATCGGACTTGCAGGAGCCTATTCTTATGCTTTGGACTGTATAGAAGCAGAGTTGGTAAATATCAAAAACAAACATGGAAAAAGAGTGGCTTATATAAGTATATGCATGGCTGAATATTGGAAAATTCAAGGTGATGAATTACAAGATTTAGCCATGTGTGCTTTACTGCATGATAATGCTTTGACACAATATATTTCGGAAGAACTGAAAAAGGATTCCGTCATTAATTGTAAAAAAGATTTATCCGAGAAAAAAACAAATCTTCATTGTATTTATGGTGAAAAAAATATTACTAAAATTCCATTTAAAACAGATGTGTCAAATGTGATTTTGTATCATCATGAACATGCCGATGGAACTGGTCCTTTTCAAAAAAAGTGGAATGAAATTCCATTGTTTGCAAGGATTATTCATCTTGCAGATACCATTGATATTATAGGAAATAATACGGGATCTGGAAATAACAGTTGGAATTTTATATGTCAGTACCTTTTAAAAAATAGGGATGGATTATTCGATTCAGAATGTGTGAATGCCTTTTTTCATGCATTCACACATTCTGAATCATTTATATGTTTAAGTGATAATTCTTTTGAAATGAAGCTATGGGAGATTATCCCAAGACAAAAACAGGTTTTTGATTGGAAAATGTGTAAAAATGTCGCAGATTTTTTTGCAAAGATTGTAGATTATAAATCTTCTTTTACAAGCAGACATTCTATAGGAGTGGCTGAAAAAGCAGCTTTTTTTGCTCAATATATCGGATATGATTCTATTAATGTGCAAAAAATTTATCTGGCTGGTGCACTGCATGATATTGGGAAGATGGCAGTAGGCAATGAAATTTTGGAAAAACCGGATAAGCTTACGGATGATGAATTTTCAAAAATGAAGAATCATGCTGGCTATACATACCTTATATTATCAGAGGTTAATGATTTTGAAGAAATACGAGACTGGGCAGCTTTCCATCATGAAAAATTAAATGGAAAAGGGTATCCTTTTGGAAAAACCGCAGCTGAATTAAATGAGCCGGAACGTATTATGGCATGTATTGATATTTATCAGGCATTAACCGAGGACAGACCATATAAGAAAGGTTTATCGCACGAAAAAACGTGTGAGATGCTCGATGACATGGCGCAGAAAGGTTTTGTTGATTCGGATATTTCCAAGAAAATTAGGGAATGTTTTGGTGGAATCTAACATTAAAAACGAGAAAATATAGGAAATTCATGAGAAATGCATTTGCCTATTATGAATAGTATTGAACAGGTTCATAAAACAAATAAAACTGAAAGTAGGATTAATTTATGTATGAAATGAAACCAGAATATTATATCGGTATAGATATGATAGACGAAGAACACAAGCAGTTATTTAAATATGCAGATGAGGCATATGAACTGCTTCATGATGAGTTTACACCGGATAAATATGATAGGATTGATATAATATTAGAAAATCTCCGAAATTATACAGTAAAACACTTTAGTGATGAAGAGCAGTATATGGAATCTATTAATTATAAGAAGATATTTACACAGAAAGTTCAACATCAGGAATTTATACATAAACTTGATGAATTTATGGAACATCACAATGATGAGGTAGAAGATCAAGATGAACAGATTATGGGAATTTTAAAATATCTCACAGAGTGGTTAGTTAATCACATTCTGTATGTCGATGGTCAAATTCCAAAAGGCTGATATAGTAAGAAAGGCTGTTATTTTTTAGAGAGTAGCAGCCTTTTTTATTTTGAATATAAAATATGACACATACACTTGACAATATGCATACGTAGAGGAAACGCATCAAGTGCTTGCTAAGCGAAACTTTGTGCTGGCAGTAAGAGGAGGTATCTTTGGTGATAAACCAACTGCTTACTATGACTTTGGAGAGTAGAAAGCGACAAGATAGCTGAGCATTGGGATGTAATAGAAATGATTGCCGATGAATCCACATGGCAAAAACAGAATGGAGAATGCTAATAAATTTTAACAAAACAAATAAAATGACAAAATGGAGCTTTTATGTACGCTGAAAAAACAGATTATGATGATATTGAAATGTCGAGCAGGTTACGAAATGTTCTAAGAAGGAACGGATTTGAGTCATTGGAAGGATTGAGAGAATATCCAAAGGAATATTTTATAAAGTTTCGTAATATGGGGCAGGCGACACTGCAGGAATTATATCAGATTTGTGAAGAGCAAGGGGGTAAAGCTGCACAGTGTAGAAGATCTGAATGATCGGGAGCATGGAGTCAGATTTGATGACTTCCTATGTATGGATGCGTTTAGAATGGGAATAAAAAGCAAAGATGATTTGAGAAGATACAGTCTTGAGGAACTTGAAAAGATGTGCCCGAAGGACAAGAGACTTTTTGTTCGATTAAAAAAACTGAAGGCTGTTTATGGATGAAATAGGACATTTCTTCCTAAAAACAGTATGTTTATGGTATACTAGCTAATAGTAATGCAGTTTCAACCGACATTACATATTATGATGAGAAATTAATGCAAAGGAGTTACAATCAAATGGATAACAATGAAGTAGTAACAGAAGAAGTGGCAGCAGTTGTTGAAAATAATACAGGTATTGAGATTGAGCCATTATTTGAGGAGCAGGTTGATTTTGATACATTCTCAAAGT
>CAJMQE010000122.1 GCA_905215405.1 uncultured bacterium | reverse complement strand
ACGGTGGTGTGGGAGGACGGTAAATAAAATAATTATTTACCTCCTACCCGATTTTAAATGTCTTTGGTTGTTTATTCCAATGCTTTCTGATATAATATTGAAATGTCAGATACTGTTTCATCTGTCAATGAAAATCATGTACGATGGTATAAAATAACATCTGTTCAAAGATTTTTGTACAGAGAAAACAGTAAGCAAAAATATAACGAGAAAAGGATTCGTAGAGATACGAATATTGGGTTTTAAAATGAAAGATTTGAATTATGTGGCAAATGAGATCAATAAGGGAAAAAATCTGGAAATGAACCTGCCAAAGTTCGCGAACAGCATGATGTCGCT
Organism: uncultured bacterium; assembly: GCA_905215405.1. Classification (GTDB taxonomy): domain Bacteria; phylum Bacillota; class Clostridia; order Lachnospirales; family Lachnospiraceae; genus CAJMQE01. The sequence continues at coordinate 7,861 of CAJMQE010000122.1, read as the reverse complement.
TTATAACGGACTGGCATATATAAAGATGTCCATGAATTACTATACATTCTATGAGACATTAAAAGAAAAAGAATATCAGAATTCTGCATTAACAGATGTAAAAGAATATGTTGACAGATTGAATGCTATTATTCAGAAAGAAGTCATAGACCATGGAAATATGGAAGCTACAAAGGAAAGTACACAGGAGCTTCTCAATATCAGAAATGATATTATTTCTATTATGGAAGTAGTAACTTCTTATGTGGACAAACTTAGAATTTATGAATATATACTCAATCGAGTAGAATATCGTTTTGATGAGCAGGAGCTCGATGAAGAATATTATAATACGTATATGACAAATGATATCATGCACTATATTCTTTCTGAACAGGATAATGTAGTTGTAAATGGTAAGATTTCAGAAGTCGTTGGACAGATTCCTGTACGTATGTCCAAGGGAAAATTCTATGAACATTTAAAAGATGCATTTTCTATTTATCACGGTGCGCAGAAAGGCACCATTGATGATTTTGTCTATACAATCAGGACATCCTCTATGCTCGATACACCAAAAGGCTTTGGAGATCGTTTTAAAGAGATCAATGAGATGTATCAGGAACTGGTTAAAGCGGATTATAAAAATATCACGCAGGATGAATTTAAAAGATTATCCGGTATTCTGACGATTGCCAGCCAGAATATGACAAATACTGCAGATCTGTTCGTGTCACTGACACAGCTGATCAATGATACATTGACAATTACACTTTCAAAGATGTATGCATTTCATGATGTAGAGGAAATTGAAAAGGGAATACATGTAATTAATAGTATATATCAGGGCTTTTGTGGCGAAAATTATAATTCAGAAGATGATTCTGTCATGGAAGCGTTTGAAAGTTTTGAAGGAAAACAGGAGAGGATCCTATCTGTCGTATCTGCGAATGAATATGTGATCAGCCTTGTACTTGAAAAGGATCAGCAGAGCTTGCAGAGTCTTATGATGGAGCAGATTTATCATTCACTTGATGTGATTACAAAATTACAGTCAGGAAGTGATTTTGTTGTGATCGATCAGAAAGAAGACAATCAGGAATTGGCTTCAGATGCTTATATTGATGAAAAATGTGATGCACTGATCCAGGAATTTGAAAACTTCTTTGAAGGTTGTGGCCAGCAGGTCAAACGTGCAGTCATGGCAACTGTATTAAGTGAATTACCTGTTTTCTTTAATAATGTAGATGAAATTCAGAATTATATAAACACAGCGCTGATACAGTGCAATGATCTGGCTGAACGGAAAGCGTGCGTGGAGATCTTTAGAATGTTACTGGGTGATGAAGCCTGAAACACGAAATGATACAGGAGTACGGATATGAAATGGTATAGGAAATTGTATGTGGGTGAAAATGCCAGAAAGGCAAAGTATAAGATAATCGGAAAGGTCCGAACGAACAGATTTCAGATAGATACATTTTTGATTGCTTTGTCGGATCATCCTGATAATCTGCTGGATATCTATAATGCAAATCTGCTTTTACAGCCTGCAATGGAAAAATCCGAAAAGGTCAAAAATACCTGTGTCGTGGGAATTGCAAAAGGATATGGAGAGGCACTTGAAGTCGTGCGTCAGATCATAGATGATGTATACTCCAGTACAGGTGATTTAAAACTCAGAGAATATTTTCATATGTAGTAATCCGGTAATGATAAAAATTGCCTGCAGGCATCTCAGAAACAAAAGCGATAACGGGGTATAGATATGATTCATGTAATATTAATGATATTAAAAATAATAGTAATTATCCTTCTGTGTATCTTAGGATTATTGCTGTTTATATTTTTGTCTGTACTTTTTGTTCCCGCCAGATACCGGGTGAGTGCTTCTTATTATGGAAAACCCAAAGCGGTTGCGAGGGCTACCTGGTTTTTACATTTACTCAGTGTCAGTATGGTGTTTGAAAATAACAAAGTCAGATATAAATTCAAAATAGCTGGTTTTTCTTTAAAAGATAGTGAAAAGGATTCACAAGAATCTGATTTCCGAAAAGATGACAAGAAGAATAAACATGAGAAAAAGCAGCAAAAGACAAAAGACAAGCCTGCAAAGAAGACGGAGGGCGTATCACAAATAAGGGATTTGGCACAGTCTGATGAGCAAAAATCCCTGCTTCCGGCAGAAAAACAGAAGGAACTCCTAAAAAAAGAGCACGAACAAGGAAACTCTGAGAGCAAACATGAGTTAGCGAAGAATATGCCGAATGATTCAGAACAGAGGACATTGAAGAAAACTCAAGAACCAGAGGTTCTGTGTAATAAAATCAGGGATAATACGAAAACTACTAACATAGAGTTAAAGAAGAAAAATTTACAGGAGCCGAAAGAACATGCGCAGCCACAAAGACATCGTAGAAAGAAAAAACAGTTAGAATCCGTATGGAATCGAATCAAACAGTTCCTCAAGAAGTGTTTTGATAAAATTCGTGGATTCTATCAGAAAATAATGCAATTTCTATGTTCAGCATTGCAGAAGCTTTCGGATACAAAGGTTTCACTACAGGAAAAATATGAAAAAGTCGTTACTTTTATCAACGATGAAGAAAATCATATACTGTATGGATTTTTGAAAGAGCAGATCGTTCTTGTAATCAAACATATTAGACCTTCAAAATATAGAATCTATGCAAGAATAGGCTCAGAAGAACCAGATATACTTGGAAAAATCCTTGCTCTATCTGCAATTGTCACGTCTGTTCTAAATATAAAGGCAGAGATTGAGCCAGCATTTGGTGAGACGGTTTTTGAAGGTGAAATTTTCGCTAAAGGAAGAGTAAGAGTCATCACGGTTGGCCGTATAGCTCTGAAAATATATAGAAACAAACAACTGAAAAAACTAATGAAAAGATAAAAAAGAAGGAATCATGACAGCGGATAGCAGGAAGATTCGGTCATGGCAGACGCACTGGTACGCGGTCGCGTAAAAAGGAGGAAATAATTATGGCAGAAAAAGAAAAATTCAATGAAACAGTACAGTCACTTTTTAAAGGTATGGATGCATTTATTGCAGCAAAAACAGTTGTTGGGGATGCGGTAACTGTTAATGATACAATTATTTTACCACTGGTAGATGTTTCATTTGGTGTTGGCGCAGGGGCTTTCTCAGGTGAGAAAAAGAATAATGCAGCTGGTGGTATGACAGGTAAAATGTCTCCAAGTGCAGTTCTTGTTATTCAGGATGGTGCAACTAAGCTTGTAAATATTAAAAACCAGGATACAATTACAAAAGTACTTGATATGGTTCCAGACCTGATTAATAAATTTACTGGAAAAACACAGGAAGTAAAAGAAGACAAGGATATTGATGCTGCAATTAAAAATGCATCAGAAGAGAACGACTAAAAGAGACGGTAATATACTGCTTTGCCAGGCATATAATATATCAAATGGTATGTCAGGAGTCCGGCTTTGAGAAGGATTATCGGTTTTATCTTATTTTGGATCGCAATTGGTATGATTATAATGCTATTTATTAAGAACGTCTTTATTTGCATCTGTATCATACTGTTATTACTTATACTTGGGTATAATCTGTTTTGTTATTAAGGCTTACAAGAAAAATTACAAAAAGAAAAGTATCATGGGAAATGCTTTTACCAGCGTTATGTATGCTGGAGTGTGCTTGAAGCACAGGATTGGAGAAGAACTATGAGAATTTATACTTACCGGTTAAAAGGCTCGGAAAAAGAACAGATCGCAGTGGAATCCCACAAAGATTCGTCAAAGTTGATTCCTGTTGAACAATTTGGAATATCCTGTTGTGATATGACGGAATTTGTGAAAACTATGAGCGCAGAAAAGCTTGCAGAACTAAAGAAAAAGTCGGAATCTGAAGGTGTTGTTATGATTGATAAAGCAGACACCTGTCCATGTGCGCCAATCAGTCATCCGGCGCAGGATATCGTTTGTCTGGGGATTAATTACAGTGAGCATGCAATTGAGTCTGCAAAGTATAAAGCAGATGCATTTGGTGGCCCACGAGAAGTGCCAATTTATTTTTCAAAGCGTTGTAATGCGGCAGTGGAGGATGGAGGAAAGATTCCTGCACATGCTGATATTGTGGACAGCCTTGATTATGAAAGTGAGTTAGCAGTTATAATTGGAAAAGATGCAGTCAATGTAAAGCCAGAAGATGCATTTGATTATATTTTCGGGTATACCATAATTAATGATGTCAGCGCCAGAACATTGCAGACAAGTCATAAACAATGGTATTTCGGAAAGAGTCTGGATGGCTTTACACCAATGGGACCATGTATTGTAACGAAGGATGAATTTACGGTGCCACCACATCTGAATATCAGAAGCTACGTTAATGGTGAATTAAGACAGAATAGCAATACAGCGTTGTTATTAACGGATATTCCTGCGATTATTGCAGAACTGACAACGGGAATGACATTAAAGGCAGGCACCATTATATCGACTGGCACTCCGAAAGGAGTCGGAATGGGATTTGTTCCTCCAAAATGGCTCGTACCGGGAGATGAAGTCATTTGTGAAATTGAGGGGATCGGTCGCCTGAGAAATCAAGTCACGGAATAATAGCCGAGTTTATTGAAGAGTTAAAGTAAATGATGATTTAAGGAAACGGAGACTGGAATGTATAAGATACTGGTTGTTGAAGATGATCTTGTCATAGCAAGAACATTGACATCACATTTGGAAAAATGGGGATATCAGGCAAAAAATGTAACGGATTTTAAATGCGTTATGCAGGACTTTGCAGAATTTTCTCCTCATATTGTGTTAATGGATATTGGCTTGCCTTTCTATAATGGCTACCACTGGTGTACACAGATCAGAAGTATTTCCAAGGTACCGGTTATATTTTTATCTTCTATGTCCGATAATATGAATATTGTAATGGCAATCAATATGGGTGGAGATGACTTTATTACAAAACCTTATGATCTGAACATTGTTACCGCAAAAGTGCAGGCATTGCTTCGCAGAACATATTCATTTGGAGCAGATACTGGCAATGTGATAGAACATAATGGAGGATTGCTGAATCTGAATGATACAACATTTACATATCAGGAGCAAAAAGTGGAACTCACAAAAAATGAATTCAAAATTCTGCAGAAATTAATGGAGAATTGTGGGAAAGTAGTATCTCGCGATGCCATTATGGAATCACTTTGGGAAAACGAAGCCTTTATAGATGATAATACCCTGACAGTAAATGTTACCCGGCTTAGAAAGAAGCTAGAGGATGCAGGACTTAGCAAATATATTCAGACAAAAAAAGGAATTGGCTACATGATTCAGTAAAGGATAGTAGAATGATTAATTTATTTTTCAGACAAAAAAGAAAGACGCTTCTTTTATTAATTGCATTTTTACTTATATTTACAAGCGTTTCTTATTTGTATTCACAACAGCTTGAGGCAGTCGGTTACGCATTCGGCTTAAGTCTGTTGTTGTTTCTTGTCTGGACAATTATAGAATTTGTTCAGTTCTATAGTAGACATGGTTGTCTGCAAAAGCATATACAGTTAAAAAAATTGTATACACTCGAGGTTCCTGATGCCAGTGATCCGATTGAGGCGGATTATCAGCAACTGGTGAGAAAGTTGATAGAGGAACGGGATGAGCTCGCTGAACAACAGAAAAATTATATCACTGAAAGTAAAGATTATTATACCTTATGGGTGCATCAGATCAAAACGCCGATTTCTGCATTAAATCTTCTGATTCAGGTGCTTGAAGAAGATCGGGACAGTGCGGATGTAACAATGAAAGATCTACGACAGGAATTATTCAAGATAGATTTTTATGTGGATGCGGTTTTACAGTATCTACGTCTGGAAGACATTTCAGGAGATTTGAAATTTGAGACCTGTTCCATGGAAGCGATTGTCAAAAAAGCGGTCAAAAAATTTGCACCACAGTTTATCAGTCGCAAAATCAGAATTGAACTCAGGGATCTTGCTGTCGATGTCCTAACAGATCCAAAATGGACAGGCTTTATTATTGAACAATTATTATCAAATGCAATTAAATATTCAGAAAACGGCGGTTTGGTTCGCATTTACAGAAAAGAGACTGCAAATCGGAACGACCGCATTTTTGTGATTGAAGATCATGGAATTGGTATCAGTGAAGAAGATCTGCCGAGAATCTTTGAAAAAGGATTTACAGGCTACAACGGAAGAATGAATCAGAAATCAACAGGAATAGGTCTATATTTATGCAAAAAAGCGGCAAATAAGTTGTCACAAAGTATTACGATACAATCTGAACCCACTGAGGGAACCCGCGTGTACATCGATATGACAACCTGTGAAATCAGACATGAATAAAATATGAGGAGGAGTATACAAATGATAAGAAATGAGGATATTAAACCAGTTTTAAATCTGAAATGGTATCAGAATCAGGATTTCTATTCTGACGGAGATGTAGAGGATGAAATTATTCGTCTGATCTCAGAAAATAAAGAAGAGGATTATTCCAAGGCAATCAGAGAGCATATGTCATGGCCTGTTTATTACCATTTAACGAAATTAAGAAAAAACATAGTTGCATGGTATCCTTTCAAAAAAGAGGCATCTGTTCTGGAAATTGGTTGTGGTATGGGCGCAATCACTGGGACACTGTGTGATAAATGTGAAAAAGTAACAGCGGTAGAACTATCAAAAAGAAGAGCGAGTGCAGCACAGCTCAGATGTCGGGATAAAGACAATCTGGAAATTATTGTTGGAAATCTCAATGATATCGAGTTCGATGAAAAGTTCGATTATATTACACTGATCGGGGTTCTTGAATATCAGGGCAAATACACGGACTCCCAGAATCCATATATCGATTTCTTAAAGAAAATAAAAGGACTTTTAAAGGAAGATGGAAAACTTCTGATCGCAATCGAAAATAAATATGGACTGAAATACTGGTGTGGTGCACCAGAAGATCATACAGGAGTTCCGTTTGACGGAATGAATCAATACTGCCTTGGACAAAAAGCAGCACAGACATTTTCAAGGGAAGAATTGAATGAGATCGTAAAAGAAAGTGGATTTAGCGATACATATTTTTATTATCCTATGCCGGATTATAAACTTCCGACAGTCATCTATTCTGAGAAGTATCTTCCGAAAAATGAAGTAGACAGTAATATCATGTTCTACAGTTATCCGGACAATACCACATTGATCGCAGATGAGTCCTCAATTTATCATGATGTAATAAAAAATCACGTATTTGAATTCTTTGCAAATTCATTTCTGGTTGAATGCAGCCTGAAAAAAGATCAGGGCGAACGTGTGATTTACGCTGTAAACAGTAATGAAAGACAGAAAGAACTGGAATGTATAACACTGATATCAGATAAGCATAAAGTATACAAAAAGACCACAGCAAGCCATAGAACGACGATCTGTGAAAATATGGAATCCCTTCGCACTAATGGGGTAAAGACGTTACCATTTGAAAGAAATGATGATGGGATTGCCATGGACTTTATGGATTGTGAGTTGCTAAGTGATGAGATTACAGATGCAATACATAATAAGAATTTAGCAAGGGCATATGAACTGCTGGATCTGCTTTATGCAGATATTCTTAAGTCCAGTGAGCCATCTTCTCAGAATATTCTCTATCAGTTAAATCTTGCAAAACCAGGTGTGGATCCTGATTTTGGTGTTGTATTGAAAAAAGGATATTTGGATCTGATCGCAAGAAATGCATTTCTACAGGATAATGAGCTGCTCTGGTTCGATCAGGAATGGATGTTGCCTGATGTACCTGCAGGATTTATTTTATTTACTCAAACTTCGCACTTGAATAAGTGCCTATGCACCTTGAAAATTCAATA
>CAJMQE010000121.1 GCA_905215405.1 uncultured bacterium | reverse complement strand
CTATACCATTTCTGATATAGAGATCTTAACTAGTCATCTTAACTTAATGACATTGGGTCAGCGCCCACTTTTTTCTTGTCACATGATTCATTTAAATTACCAATACCGGTCACGCGTCTGCTTTATTTCCACATAGATTAAAGATTACAACGCCTGCAACAGCAATTGCAAAACCAAGGAACTTCATCCATGAAAAGCTGGATTTTTTGCTACCGAACAGGCCAAACAGCTCAATAATATAGGCTGTTGCCAGCTGTGTAATTACAATGACCAGATTGGCCCTTGCCGTTCCCATACTTGATATGCTCTTGACTACCGTATACGTAATCAATGCGCCTAAGACACCACCAAGCAGTGCATATTTTCTTTCTACCTGAAACAGTCCGCCAAGCTCCGGTCTGCCTGTTACGAACCACATGACAGCACAGGTCGCAAGTGCAGTCAGCTGTACAAAACCTGCTGCCACCCAGATACTTGAGCTTTTGGTAACATCTGTATTAAATACTCCCTGGATACTCATCAGTGCACCAGAAATCATTGCAATTAAAAATCCTATCATCATGTCCTCCATACAGATTTATTTTATCTATATTTTGTCCACAACGATAGGATTATATTCTCATACAGGTTCTTAACTTCTATTACTGTGCAGTCAGCGTAGTCATCGTCTGTTCTGTCTGTACATAATCACGAAATGTTGCATAGTTCTGTTCTACATTGCCTTCATCCCAGATCTGATGCATCATAACTTCTAACTTGATATAAAGCTCACCGATTTCCATAAATTTGGCTTTTACAACTGAATCCGAATAAATCTGATGTAACTGCGTATATTCTTCATTTGGCTGTTTTTTGAGATCTCCACGAGCTGCCGGATATTTTGTAAGTTCCGTTATACCGGAAGCATAATCATAAGTCATAGCCTTCGCCACGCTTTTTGCAACTGCTACCTGATCCGAATATGGATTAACAGCTGCCATTTGCGTTGTTGACATTGCTCTTGTTGGAATCGAATCACTCAGATCAGGAATCTTGATTACTCCATAGTCCACGCCTGATTCATTGAGTTCTTTCAAATCGGATGCTCTCACAATTGTATAGAGCAGCTTATTATTTTCAAATGATTCAAGACATGCCTGCTGTGTTGTTGCATTTCTGACAATTCCATAATCTTCTCGCAGATTTGCATAAGCATTTAGCGCATTCAGCATTCCTGCATCATCAAGGGAAACCTGTGCCTTGTCTTCAAAGCTGTCTCCACCCATATTGATATAGTTTCCTACAAATGCATAATTGAGCATCAGGTCCGAAACATCCCACTTAGCAACGATTTCAACTTCTGCATTGTCCTCGGTATGCTCAAAATTGTCACTGATACTGGTCAGTTCATCAAAAGTAGAAACGCTTTGCGCATACTTTTTGTTATAGACCATCACTGCTGTATCATAGGCCATCGGATACCCGTACAGACGTCCTTTCAGAGAAGATGCGCTGATTGCTGCATCACCATAAACATCTGTCGTATAGTCCGACGCATACGTATCATTTTCTGCAACTATTCCCATCAGATATGCTTTTTCCAGATTATCCGAGGACATCATGAAAACATCTGGGGCATCACTGCCTGAGATACTTTCATGATATATATTTTCGAGATACTCATCTGTCGTTACAAGTGTAGGAACGATCGTCACATGAGGATTTGCAGCTTTATACTGTGCTGCAATTCTTTCCATATAATCTGTCAGTCCGGAATCTGTATACCAGACACTGACCGAAATATCGTTTTCCAGTTCTACCGTGGATACCTTTTCCTCTGACGATTTTCCACATCCTGTAATTCCGACAAGCAACAGAATCAAAATCATGAATACTGCCGGTATTCTTCTGAAATATCTCTTCATTTTCATTTGCTCCTAAAATGTTAAATACTATTTATTATATAACGTCCCTGCTCTCATTTTTCATAGACAGGCTGTTACACTGTTATATCCTATCATAATATAAAACTTTCGTCTAGGCAAATGCTTTCTTTAACTTTTCAATCATTTCATCGACATTTTCCTCTGTAATGACCAAAGGTGGAACGAAACGAATGACATTGTTTCCAGCTGTAAATACGATCAGCCCATTATCCAAACATTTCTGAACAAATGCGCCTGGTGCCTGACTGATTTCCAATCCCTGCATCAGTCCCATTCCTCTTCTCTGCACTACAAAATCATACTGTGCCACCAGTTCATCCAGTTTCTTTTCCATATACTTTGAAACTTTCTGCACATTTTCGATTACATGCATGGAATCAAAGAGTTCCAGCACTTTTACTGCTGCAGCACATGCAAGTGGATTTCCGCCATATGTCGTTCCGTGATCTCCTGGAACTAGTGCCTTTGCAACTGCTTCTTTTGCCATAAATGCGCCAACTGGAACACCACATCCCAGTGCTTTTGCGACTGTTACGATATCCGGCTCGACCCCATACTGCTGATAAGCGAACATGGATCCTGTTCTGCCCATACCACACTGAATCTCATCCAGAATCAGCAACATGCCTTTCTCGTCACACAGTTTTCTGACACCTTCGATAAATTCCTTTTTAGCCGGATAAATTCCGCCTTCTCCCTGTACCGTTTCAAATATAACTGCACAAGTCTTATCCGTTACCAGTTCTCTGACACTGTCCAGATTATTATACTCTGCAAATTTGATACCTGGAATCATTGGTCCAAAAGCTTCCTGATAATGTTTGTTCCCTGTAACCGCAAGTGCCCCCATACTTCTTCCGTGAAAAGAATGCTTCATGGCAATGATCTCATGGTCCGTATTTCCACTCTTTAAATATGCATATTTTTTTGCAAGCTTAATTGCACCTTCAATGGCCTCTGTTCCACTATTCGTAAAGAAAACACGATCCATTCCTGCTGCACTGGTAATCATTTTAGCTGCCTTTGCTGCTGGCTCATTATAAAAGTAATTTGATGTATGGATCAGCTTATCAATCTGTTCTTTCAGCGCATCGTTATAGTCCTTATTGTTATATCCCAGTGCGAACACTGCAATTCCTGCTCCAAAGTCAAGATACTTTTTTCCATTTGCATCATAAAGATACACACCGTCTCCATGATCCAGTGCGATCTGATAACGGTTATATGTATGAATTAAATTTTCTTCTGCTGTCTGTATAATTTCATTAGTTTTCATGATAGAACCTCTCTGCTTCATTATTTACAATTGCTGTACCAATTCCTTTATTGGTAAAGATTTCAAGTAACAGGCAGTGTGCAATTCTGCCATCCAGAATATGAACACGATTGACACCATTTCTGATTGCATCGATGCAGTTGCTCAATTTTGGTAGCATTCCTCCACCGATTGTACCGCTTTCAAGAAGCTCATGAGCATCATCCACTGTAATCTCCGAGATCAGGGAACTCTTATCGTTGAAGTCTTTGTACACGCCTTCGATATCCGTCAAAAATGCAAGTTTTTCTGCTTCAACAGCTCTCGCCACAGCACATGCTGCATCATCTGCGTTGATGTTAAATGAATGGAACTCTGAATCAATACCAATTGGACAGATAACCGGGATAAAATCATTTTCAAGAAGCGTATGAATAATTTCCGGATTGACTTTCTGCACTTCTCCAACATAACCGATATCTTTTCCCTTTGATAATTTTTTTGTCACCTGAAGCAGGCCGCCATCCTTGCCACTGATTCCCGCCGCTTTACTGCCCAGCTGTTCAATCAGAGAGACAAGACTCTTGTTGACCTTGTTGAGAACCATTTCCGCAATCTCCATAGTCGCTTCATCTGTTACTCGGAGTCCATTGACAAACTTTGTCTCCATCCCGACTTTATCGACCCATTTGCTGATTTCTTTTCCTCCGCCATGTACTATGATCGGTTTGAATCCGACCAGTTTTAACAGTACGACATCTTCAATTACTTTTTTCTTTAACTCCTCATCGACCATTGCACTTCCACCATATTTTACAACAATGATCTTGCCATTGAACTTCTGAATATATGGTAACGCCTCAATCAGTACCTGTGCTTTCTGTAATTCTACATCCATGTTGATCATACTCTGTCTACCCAATGTTTTTCGGTCAGCTGGCGCACCCATATGGTTCAGAACTCATTCTAAATCAAAAAGTGAACTGCCATGTCAGCTGGCTGCCGCCCGTACTGTGAAAGAATACGGGCGGACATACTATCCTTATTGTGTATTTTCTTTCCCAGTTTAATTTGATTTTTATATCCATTTACGTTCAGATCTACTCTGTTACTATCTCTATGTAAATATTTGTTTTTTGTTTTTCTCTTTCCTTTGCCACTATTAAGATCTGTAGTCTGCATTGATCTTGACATAGTCAAAAGTCAGATCACAGCCCCATGCCGTCGCACTAACATCTCCTGCTTTTATATCAGCTATACAGGTAACCGGATTTTCTGAAAGAATTGCTGTTGCTTTATCTTCGCTGTAATCTGTTGCCATACCATTTTCAACGATTTGGATTTTTCCGGCTTTACTTTCGAAATAAATGTCGACCTGATCTGGATCAAAATCAGCAGTTGAATACCCCATTGCACAAAGGATTCTTCCCCAGTTCGCATCATGTCCAAAGATCGCTGCTTTCGTAAGTGAGGAAGTTACAACTGATTTGCTCAGTGTCACTGCCTGTTCCTTTGTCTGTGCATGAATAACTTTAACTTCAAACAGACAAGTCGCTCCTTCTCCATCACCGGCAATCATCTTTGCCAATGTTTCGCAGATGTAATACAGCGCTTCATAGAATTTTTGATAGTTCTCATCCTCTTCCGTAATTTCCTGATTTCCTGCCAATCCATTTGCAAGTAAAAGAACTGAATCATTGGTCGATGTATCTCCATCAACAGAGATCATATTAAATGTATCATTAATTACACCGCTCAATGCTTTCTGTAACAGTGGCTTCGATATTTTCGCATCCGTTGTAATAAAACCGAGCATCGTCGCCATATTCGGATGAATCATACCTGATCCCTTACACATAGCTCCAATCGTAACAAGTGTACCATTTACATCGATCGTGGCACAGACCTGTTTGCTGACCGTATCTGTTGTCATAACTGCCTGTGCAGCCAGTGTTCCGTTCTCTTTCGTCGCTTTGAGTTCTTTTGGAAGTTTTTCAATTCCTGCTTTAATAAGATCCATAGGAAGCTGTTTTCCGATTACACCTGTTGATGCAATCAATACTGAATCAGCAGGGATATTTAATGCACTGGCCGTTGCATCTGCCATCTCCTGGCAGTTCTGGTATCCTTCCGGACCGGTACATGCATTTGCTACACCACTGTTCACAACAACTGCCTGTGCAAAATCCGAATGATATACAACATTTCTATCCCATTTTACAGGAGCTGCATAAACTTTATTCGTCGTAAATGTTCCCGCTGCAACACATGGCACTTCACTGTAGATCATCGCCATATCTTTCTTACCATGATGTTTGATTCCTGCACTTAGACCTGCTGCCTGAAATCCTTTTGCACTTGTTACGCCGCCTTCTATTTTATTCATAATCATATCCTCCTAAATGAAAAATTTACTAACTGTTGTCTTTTGTTATGTTCATTTCATCTTACTCATTTCTTATTAATCGATTCGTCTTACTCGATTCCTTTTACTTAATTCCTTTTACTTGATTCCTTCATCTTACTTGATTCCTCTATCAAGGGAACATCGGAACCTGCATCAGACCTGTATTCTCTGGAAGTCCAAATGCCAGATTCATATTCTGTACAGCCTGACCTGCTGCCCCTTTGATCAGATTATCAAGTGCCCCCATCATGATCAGTCTGTGAGTTCTTGGTTCTATTTTAAAGTTGACATCAACGAAATTGCTTCCCTCTACCCATCTTGTCTCTGGGCAGATATCTTTTTCAAGCACTCTCACAAATGTCTCATCCTTATAATACTTGTCGTATGCTGCCTTTACCTGCTCGTAGGTCACATCTTTTTTCAGATTGGCATAGCTCGTTACAAGAATTCCTCTATTCATTGGAACAAGATGTGGTGTAAAGATCAGTTTGATTTCTTTTCCTGCTGCATATCCCAACTGCTCTTCGATTTCTGGTGTATGTCTGTGTGTTCCTACTCCGTATGCTTTCATGCTTTCATTAACTTCACAGAACAGATTTGCTACTTTCGCACCCCTGCCAGCTCCAGAAGTTCCTGATTTGGCATCTATAATGATGGAATCCGGATCGATCAGTCCCTCTTTTACCATTGGATATAATGTAAGAATAGAACAGGTCGTAAAACATCCTGGATTGGCGATCAGCCTTTTTCCTTTGATCTTATCTCTGTTGATTTCACACAGTCCATAAACTGCTTCTTCTATGTATTGAGGACTCTTATGCTGAATCTTGTACCACTGCTCATATACATTCACATCTTTTAAACGAAAATCTGCACTCAGATCAATAATCTTTGTTTTTGAAAGAATCGTATCATTCACAAGGGAGGCACACAGTCCCTGTGGCGTTGCTGTAAAAATGACATCGACCTGATTGGCAAGTTCTTCCATATTATCGTCCATACATTTGTCATCAACGATCTGGAACATATTTCTATATACATCCGCATATTTCTGATCTGTATAACTTCTCGATCCCAACCACTTAACCTCTACGTCTTTGTGTCCAAGCAGTAATCTTACCAGTTCGTTTCCTGCATATCCTGTTGCTCCAATAATTCCAGCCTTAATCATCACTATCGCCTTCCTTTTCTTATTTTTATCTTCTATATAAATCCCGTAAGTTCCAGTCACCAGCTCATAAGGAAATCTTACTGATCTCTTCAGTTTCTTTTCTTTACAGTTCTGTATACTTAACGTTTTAAAGTTATGTCTTAAAAAAATATATGCATATTTAATCTTTGTAAACGTCTATACAATAGAATGAAATGTTTGAATAAAATAGAAAATATACAAACTATTTTGTATTTTTATAAATACGGGTCTTGCTTATTTTTTTATTATAACAACTTTTCTCCCAATGTAAAGGCTATTTTTGAATATTTTTATATTTATGCAATTATTTTGAATATTATTCACTTTTTCTATTGCATTTCTTTTCCAGATGTTGTATATTAGTTTCCAGAGAGAGGTTCCAAACAATGTATAGGACCAAAAAACAGACCCAACAGGAGGAATACTAATATGAAAGAAAAAGTAATACTTGCTTATTCAGGCGGACTTGATACAACAGCTATCATTCCATGGTTAAAGGAAAATTACAATTATGATGTTATCTGCGTATGTGCAGATTGCGGTCAGGAAGAAGAGCTTGACGGGCTGGAAGAAAGAGCAAAATTATGTGGTGCTTCCAAATTATATATTGAAGATTTAACAGATGATTTCTGTGACAATTACATAGTTCCATGTGTTCAGGCACATGCTGTATATGAAAATAAATATTTACTTGGTACTTCAATGGCTCGTCCAGCAATCGCAAAACGTCTTGTTGAAATTGCCCGTAAAGAAGGAGCCGTTGCAATTTGTCACGGTGCTACCGGCAAAGGAAATGATCAGATCCGTTTTGAACTCGGTATCAAAGCACTTGCTCCAGATATCAAGATCATCGCTCCATGGCGTGATGATAAATGGAAAATGGATTCCCGTGAAGCTGAAATCGAATACTGCAAACAGCATGGTATTCATCTTCCATTCTCAGTTGATACAAGTTACAGCCGTGACCGTAACTTATGGCATATCAGTCATGAAGGTCTTGAACTGGAAGACCCAGCAAACGAACCTAATTTTGAACATTTACTTGTACTTGGTAACACACCTGAGCAGGCACCTGAAGAAGGCGAATATGTAACCATGACATTTGAACAGGGTGTTCCAAAAACTGTAAATGGCAAAGAAATGAAGGTTTCTGAAATTATCAGAACTCTGAACAAACTGGGTGCAAAACACGGAATCGGTGTGATCGATATCGTTGAGAATCGTGTCGTTGGTATGAAATCCCGTGGTGTATATGAAACTCCAGGCGGAACGATCCTTTATGAAGCTCATCAGCAGCTTGAAGAACTGATCCTCGACAGGGATACCACTACTATGAAGATGGATATGGCAAATAAATTTGCTCAGATCGTATATGAAGGCAAATGGTTCACACCACTTCGTGAAGCTGTTCAGGCATTTATTGAAAAGACACAGGAAAATGTAACTGGTGAAGTCAAATTTAAGCTTTACAAAGGCAACATCATTAAAGCCGGCACAACATCACCATACTCTTTATATTCTGAATCACTTGCCAGCTTCACAACTGGTGATTTATATGATCATCACGATGCAGAAGGATTCATTACACTCTTTGGTTTACCATTAAAAGTACGTGCAATGAAGAAAGCACAGTTTGAAAAGAACAATAAATAATTCAATTTATAACTTATGAATTTTTCTATCAGACAAATTCATTATTTACTACCATATACTATAGAATCGGGTAGGAGGTAAATAATTATTTTATTTACCGTCCTCCCACACCACCGTA
>CAJMQE010000120.1 GCA_905215405.1 uncultured bacterium | reverse complement strand
GTTTTTTATATGTTCTGAAATATCAGTAAAATCAAGGTCTATGAATTATGAAATTACCTCAATTATAAAATGAACATCATTTTGACTTATTACGAAATCTTTTATAACAGTGCTTTCACTATCTTGCACTATCTTACACTGTTGGATTTTAATCCTGTTCCAGAGCACCAGTATAGAGCTGATAATAAATTCCCTTCTTTTCCAGAAGACTGTCATGATCACCACGCTCGATGATTCGTCCCTGGTCAAGAACCATAATAACATCAGAATTCTTAATTGTTGAAAGTCTGTGGGCAATTACAAATACCGTTCTGCCTTCCATCAGTCGATCCATACCTTCCTGTACAATTTTTTCTGTACGGGTATCGATACTTGATGTTGCTTCATCAAGTATCAGAACCGGTGGATCTGCAACGGCTGCTCTTGCAATTGCAAGCAGCTGACGCTGTCCCTGACTCAGGTTTCCACCATCTCCTGTCAGAACTGTTTCATAGCCATCTGGAAGATTTGCAATGAAATGATCGGCATTGGCAAGTTTTGCTGCTGCCTCAACATCAGCATCTGTTGCATCCAGTTTACCAAAACGAATATTATCTCTTACTGTTCCGGTAAAGAGGTGTGTATCTTGAAGAACAATACCAAGTGATCTTCTCAGATCATCTTTTTTAATCTTATTAATATTAATTCCATCATATCTGATCTTACCATCCTGAATATCATAGAAACGGTTGATCAGGTTCGTAATTGTTGTTTTACCTGCACCTGTTGCACCAACAAATGCAATCTTCTGGCCTGGCTTTGCAAAGAGTTCAATATCATGAAGTACAATTTTTTCATCGTTATAACCGAAATCTACATGATTGAAAACGACATCACCTTCCAGCTTCTTGTAACTTACAGAACCATCTGCATGTGTCTGTTTCCATGACCATACATCAGTTCTCTTTTCAGATTCTTCAATCTTTTCACTTCCGTCAGCAGCTTTCGTGATCTTAGCGTTCACAAGTACGACATCACCATCATCTTCTTCCGGCTTTTCATCCATCAGATTAAAGATTCTTTCAGCGCCGGCAAGTGCCATGATTACAAAGTTCAATTGCTGGGAAATCTGTCCAACTGGCTGGTTAAATGTTCTGTTGAACTGTAAGAATGATGCAAGACCACCCAGTGTAAATCCACCAACATTGTAGATTGCAAGAACAGAACCTACAATAGAAATGATTACATAACTGATATTACCCATATTACCCATAATAGGCATCAGAATATTAGCATATTTATTTGCATTGTTTGCACTGTTGAATAACTCTTCATTTAATGCTTCAAAATCTTTGATACTTTCATCTTCATGACAGAATACCTTGACAACTTTCTGTCCTTCCATCATTTCTTCGATAAATCCATTGACAGTTCCCAGATTTCTCTGCTGTTCTACGAAATATTTTCCACTCTTTGAAGCGATCTTCTTAGTAACGAACATCATCAGGAATGTCATAACAAGCATAATTCCTGTCAGTGGAATATTTAAGATGAGCATAGATACCAGTACACTGATAATTGTAATCACAGAAGATACCAGCTGTGGCATACTCTGGCTGATCATCTGGCGGAGTGTATCTGTATCATTTGTGTAGATACTCATGATATCGCCATGTGCATGTGTATCAAAATATTTGATAGGAAGTGTTTCCATATGTTCGAACAGATCATTACGTACCTGCTTTAATGTACCCTGGGATACACTGACCATGATTCTGCTATATGTCCATGTTGCAACGACGCCGACTGCATACATTGCTGCCAGTTTGCATAATGCTACAAAAAGGATTGAGAAATCCGGTGATTCCTGTGAAAGGAATGGAAGGATATATTTATCGATCAGATCCTTCATGAACATTGTACCTGCTACGTTGGCAAGTGAACTGATAAAGATACAGATCAGTACCATCAGACAGGCGAATTTATATTTCTTCAGAATATAGGACATCAATCTTGCAAAAATCCTGCCCGGATTTTTTACTTTTGACTTTACACCCATTGGTGCTCTGCCACGTGGTCCCTTGTTTACTTTTGTATTAGATCCAGAATTGTTATTTTCCAAGCTTGTCATCCCCTTTCGTCTGAGATTCAAATACATCACGATAGATTGGGCTGTTTACAAGCAGTTCATCATGTGTACCAATTGATTCGATCTTTCCTTCATCCAGAACAATGATGCGATCTGCATCCTGAATAGATGAAATTCTCTGTGCAATAATAATTTTTGTTGTATGAGGAATTTCCTCAAGAAATGCCTTACGGATCATTGCATCTGTCTTTGTATCAACAGCACTTGTGGAATCATCCAGGATCAGAACCTTTGGTTTCTTAAGTAGTGCTCTCGCGATACAAAGTCTCTGCTTCTGACCACCAGATACATTACTACCACCCTGTTCAATATAAGTGTCATATCCATGTGGAAATGTCTGAATAAATTCATCTGCCTGAGCAAGTTCGCAGGCTCTCTTCATCTCAGCATCCGTTGCATTCTTGTTGCCCCAGCGAAGATTATCTTTGATTGTTCCTGAGAACAGGACATTCTTCTGCAGTACCATGGCAACTTCATTTCTCAGGGATTCAATATCATATTCTTTGACATTTCTGCCTCCGACTCTGACTTCACCCTGTGTTGCATCGTATAATCTAGGAATCAGCTGTACCAGAGAAGTCTTGGCACTACCTGTTCCACCAATAATACCGATTGTCTCACCTGACTGGATACGAAAATCGATATTCTTTAATACATTTTTGTCATTTCCTTCATGATCTTTCTTATATGCGAAATTAACATTTTTGAATTCGATTGCTCCATCTTTGATTGTATCAATCGGATTTTCTCCATTTACAAGATCTGATTTTTCATTGATAACATCTGCAATACGCTGTGCAGATGCAACTGACATTGTTACCATAACAAATATCATAGAAATCATCATCAGACTCATCAGAATATTTGTAATATAAGTAAATAAACTCATTAACTGTCCTGTTGTCAGGGATCCACCAACGATCATATTGGCTCCGAGCCATGACACCAGAAGAACACAGGTATACATTGCGAACTGCATAACTGGAGAGTTCAAAATGATAAGTTTTTCAGCACGAACGAACATTTTATAAATGTTCTCACTTGCTTTATGGAACTTACCTACTTCATAATCTTCTCTTACATATGCTTTTACTACTCTGACTGCGCTGACATTTTCCTGTACACTTGCATTCAGGTCATCGTATTTCTCAAATACTGCCTTAAAGATCGGATGTGCTTTTCCAATGATCAAAAACAGTGCAATTGCAAGAAAGACGATTGCTCCAAGATAAACACAAGCTAATTTTGCATTGATCAAGAATGCCATGACCATTGCACAGATCAACATCATAGGTGCTCTTGCGCACATTCTGATAATCATCTGGTACGCATTCTGTACATTTGTAATATCTGTTGTCAGACGGGTAACCAGTCCAGCTGTTGAATATTTATCAATATTCGAAAATGAATAGTTTTGAATATTACGGAACATTGCGTTACGCAAATTCTTCGCAAAACCAGTACTGGCTTTTGCTGCGACCTTTCCTGACAATGTACCGAATGTCAGGGAAAGCATTGCAGTAATAATCATCAATATGCCCATGAATGTTACATGACGCATATCGCCTTTGTTGACGCCATCATCAATAATCGATGCCATCATAACGGGAATAATTATTTCCATAATTACTTCTCCAGTTATAAAAACAGGCGCCAGAATAGAGTCTTTTTTATACTCTTTGATTTCTGCTGCTAATGTCTTTAACATATTTCCTCTTTTCTGCCAGTTACGGCGTAATTAAAATTACATGTCATTACATGCTTTATCTGAAAGTACCGGACCTGAGTCCCACATACTTCACTGACTTTTTTTGCCTGTCTGTACAGACAGATCTGACTGACCGAACTAATATCTCAGATTGGTCTTGATCTTGTTGATGACCTGAAAGAAAACTTCCTTTTCTTCCTCTGTGATGCCAGCCTCCAGTTGTTCATCGAATTCACTGATCTTCATTCCCATCAGTTCATTTTCCCTGATAGCCTTCTCCGTCAGAACGATCTTTTTTAACCTGGCATCTTCGGCGACGGCATGCCTTTCAATATATCCTTTGCTCTCCAGTGTCTGCAGCATTCCTGTTGCAGTGGAACGGCGAATATGAAATTCTTTTTCAATGTCACGCTGAAAGATATCATGCTTCAAACTCTCACAATTGATATAGCGGACCATCCATCCCTGAATTCCTGTCAGATGTACTCCTTCCGAAGCAGGTTCCAGAAATTCATCCATTCTTCTTCTAATCACATTGGAAACAGACTTGATCTGAAATCCAATTGTTTTTTTGTTCAGCTTTGCTTTTTCTTCATCCAAATTTTTTCCCTCTAATCCTCACTATAATTAAGTTTTGCAGATTACACTTCCGATTGCAGTCCTTAATGATTCTGATACACGAACAGACCGCATTTTGTTAGCCACCGTACTGTTCGGTTACGGACTGTTAGGCTCCTAACATTATGTCATATTTGAAAAACTTTGTCAACAAGGCACGCATATTTTCCACTATTTTGAAAATACTACCTTATATGAAAAAAAGGAGATAGACGAACATGGAAAGAATATTTAAAGAAAGACTGCAGGAGAAACTGGATCAGCTGAAAGATTCTGTTCAGCCAGAACCAATCCGGAGCGATGGTGCCGGCTCTCTTGATCTCGGTCCCAGAAATGTTGAAATAGACCGTCAGAACCCGGATGTCATTGTCCCACCTGCCACAGACTTTGGTCTAATGCCAAATCTGCATTATTCAATGTCAAATTCACACATGATCCTTAAAACGGGTGGCTGGTCCCGTGAAGTCACAAAAAGAGAACTGCCTATTGATGATACTCTGGCCATTGTAAATATGAACCTTTCTCCAGGCGTTCGTGAAATGCATTCTCACCAGCAATCCGAATGGGGATACGTATTAAATGGAGGTGCACGTGTAACCGCTGTCGATGAACGTGGCCGCAACTTTATAGCCGACTGTGGTCCTGGTGAAGGCTGGATCTTTCCTGCAAATGTACCACATTCTATTCAGGGTCTGCATGAAGGCTGTGAATTCCTGATGATCTTTGATAAAGGTAGCTATTCCGAAGATAACACTTTTTCAATTTCGGAACTCTTCTCACATTTGCCAATGGATGTACTCTCAGCAAACTTTGGCTGCAGTGAAGATGAATTTGCAAATATACCAAAGAAAGAAGTTTACATCGTAGATGGAGGAGACCCAGGAACCATTGAATCCCAGGAGGTCGAATCCCCTTATGGCAAAGTTCCAAATACTTTCAAGCATGAACTGGCCAAAGTAAAACCGATTGTCTGCGATGGTGGTACGATTCGAATTCTGGATCATGAGAATTTTCCAGCCTGCACAACAATTGCTGCCGCGCTGGTCGAAATCGAGCCTGGTGCCATGCGTGAAATCCACTGGCATTCCAACAATGACGAACTTCAATATTATATTCAGGGAGAGGCAAGAATGACTGTATTCCAGCCAGGTCCAAAAGCCAGAACCTTTAACTTTAAAGCTGGCGATGTTGGATATGTTCCCGTTGGCAATTTCCATTATGTACAGAATATCGGTACTGAAAAAGTCGTATTTCTAGAAATCTTCAACAGTAAACATTTCGCCGATCTTTCACTGGCACAGTGGATGGCAATGACGCCAAAAGAAGTAGTAAAATCTGTCCTCAATCTGTCGGATGAATTTATCAGCAATCTGCGTAAGGAGAGCTGTGGCATTGTTAAATATAAAGGATTTGAATTCCCACCAGCTAACAATACCCCTCAGAACGTACGCTATTTTAAGAACTTTGATTATAAAGTCAAAGAACCATGTCCTACAAATGCAGCAAAAGAACACTAAGCGAAAAGAACCGCAAAGTGAGCAATCGTGATCAAAATCACTAAGTAATAACAAAAAACAAACTTTCTCTCATAAACTTTCTCATAAAACAATAAAACAGGACTTTCAGATAGAATTGATCTGTTCCCCTAAAGCAGACCTGGTAATTATCCAGATCTGCTTTAGGAGAATCCTATCAAATTCATCTTCTGAAAGTCCTATTTTTTTGCTGTTACAGCAAACGATTGATTTGTATCGATAAATATCCTATAACTATAGTAGAAAATGGTATCCCTAAATAGTAAACAATGGTATTCTGAAATAAAATGATACAAATAAGAATTTAGGAGGAACTTATGAATATAGGATTTATATCGTGTGCATTGCTTATCATTGTTTTTGGAGTTATTGGTTCAGTCTTTGGAGTTTTGAAAGAAAGAGCAGCTATACTGGTTTCAGGATTTAATTCATTATCAAAAGAAGAACAGAATAAATATGATAAAGCGTCCATTTCCAGAGATATGAGGAACCAATGTTTTATATGGACTCTTGTTATGGTTATTGGAGCAATCTTTTCTTGGGTGTTATCGCCTTATATGGCAATACCAGCCTATCTCATTTGGCTCGTACTATTTTTTAAAGATGTACATTTTGACGCGAAAAAAGGCTTTTGAAATATCAATTAAAATAACTGATAAAAAAATAACTAATAAAAAATTGCAGGAGAGTTTTAAGGTCTCCTGCAATTTTTAAATTTATCAACTATTTGCTGTGCCATAACTATGATAAATACGCGATACTCAATGCATTGTATTGCTAGTTATGTTCTTTGTTGTATTCTTTTGTTGTATTCTTTTGTTGCATTCTTTGTTGCGTTCTTTTGTGTATTCTTTGTTAGATTCTTCTCTATGTTATTTGGTGCTTAAGTTCTTTGTTACTTAAGTTCTTTGTTACTTCCTGAAAAATCACTGTGCCAGACGAATTGAGTTAATATGATATGACGAATCCTGCCCGATCCGGATCAAAATTGCGCCTCTCTGCTCTGTCTTTTCTGCTATTCCTGTATACGCTGCATAATCAATGGACTTACCAAACACAAGGTCGATTCCCTGATATTTGATACCAAAATCGTTCACATGGTCATGCCCGCAGAACATCGCCTCAGTGCTTCCCAGTTCAACTGCTTTCTTAAAAATGTTACTCTCATAGCTGGATGCGTCAATTGTCTCTCTTTTTGCTCCGAACAGATAGGTAACACTACTGTCATTTTGTTCATATAAATCCCAGGCTGTATTATATTCCTGTAATGGAATATGGAAAAAGACCATTGATTTAATACTCTTTCCCTCCTGCGCTTCCAGTGCCTGTATCTGTTCCTGATACCATTCCACCTGATTCTGATGAATATAACTGTAATCATAAGGCTCCGTATCCGAACTGCTCTTATAGAGAGATTCGTTGGAATCCAGCATGATCAGTGCCGTATTCAGAGAACCATCCTTGTTGCACAATCGGAATGTTCCATTGCTGTATCCTTTAATATTCGGATTGTCCGGATACATATAAAGTGTTTTTGAAGCCGAAATCATTGTCTTGATTTCATCTGAAGAATACCTGTCAAAAAAGTTATGGTCATGATTACCAAAAGTCCATGTCCATGGAATCCCGATCTGATCCATTAATTTCAGTACGATCTCCAGAGAACTTTTGCTGTCTGCATCCGATTTATAAGGCATCCCAAATACGATATCCCCAGTCAACACGATAAAATCCGGATGGGTACGATTGACAAGATTATACACTGCATTAATTGCTTTAATATCTGCATCATAATAATCCTGTGTCCCGCCAATATGAAGATCTGTCAGCTGAAGGACATTAAAGCTGGAATTTGTCGTATTTGTCATCGTATAAATGCCATTTGCATCTTTTTTCACGGTTAGCCCTCTGTTCGACACTTTACTGAATTTATCCAAATAGTCCAACACTGGAACCTGCTCACCTGATACCTGTGTCAAGAACTGGGATGGATTATTGTCTGTATAATTAATCCCTGTATCAATCACCTGATCTTCTACTTTCTCACTCTTACCACTGGTACCCATTGCCGGCACAGCTATTTTATACAGTGCAACCGTTGCAAGCAACAACAGTGCAAAAAAAAGATTGACCCTGCGAATCATTTTTCTGGTATGTTTCGCCTTAATCTTCTTTTTTCCCTTCTGTTCCCTGATTCTTCTTACTTCCTGCTCATCAAGGATGGAACCACCACGTTCCCGATCCATCCGGTCTGCATTCCTACTTTCCAATGCATCCGATGTTCGGCCTGGTCTGCCATATGTACTGCCTCTGGCTGCCGTATTGTTCCATCCGGCTCCTGCACTTCTGCCCGTATTGCCCATACGTCCTGAATTTCCAGCCATACCGGTCATGTCTGTCGACCGTGTCATGTCTGCTGATCGTGTTCTGCCTGCTGAGGCTGTTCTTCCTGTTCCCGCTGTTCTTCCCGTTTGCGTCGTTCTTCCTGTCGTTCGTCCAGATGATCCTGCTCTCTGGTTCAGTGCCTCCCTGAAACCTCTTGTCAGTTCATCCTCTCTATTCATTTGTCTTCCTGTTCTCTGCGTTTTTCTTCTATCCATGTAGTAAATGCCTCTTATTAATCTCACGTGACTCGTATTTTAATCATATCACATCTGACAACGAAATGCATGAATTAGCAAAATTTTACATTATTTGAGGCTTCGTGTATAGTTGTGGCTAACTCCACCTCAAATTTATAAATTTA
>CAJMQE010000119.1 GCA_905215405.1 uncultured bacterium | reverse complement strand
TACAATCATGGATGTTGTTCGTCAGGTAAAGAAATTCGAATTTAACGAACAGTAATTAAAAATGTTTCTCTTATAATTTTCTTTTTAATATATTTTGAATAAGGAGGGCCTGAAATGTTACAAGAAGTTTCGCTTATGGACATGCTGGATTTTCGAGAAAGGAAAGCAGGGTGTTTACAAAGACTGAAAACTGATTATCCAAATGCAGTTATCATCACACTTGGAATGAACATTCCAGGCCCTCATAAAACTGGTCCTGATATTAATCTGGCATTTTGTGCAGGCTGCAGGAAAATAAGTGAAGTGCTTAATGCCAACGGTCTGACTCTTGTAAAAGAGGAAAGCTGTCAGGAGACGGCTGGATATATAGAATACTATGTAGTCGAATCAGAGGATGTCATCACTGTAAAACGGTTGATGGTAGAAATTGAGGACACACATCCGGTCGGAAGATTATTTGATATAGATGTGTACAGAGCTGATGGTAGTGGCATCAGCAGAAAGGACATCTCCGTAGAGGAGAGAAAATGTCTGATCTGCGGAAACAGTGCCAAGGCATGTGGCAGAAGCAGAACTCACAGTGTGGAAGAATTAGAAGCCAAAGTAAAAGAAATCATCAAAAATTATTCACAGCAGGAAGTCTGACTGGCAGGTCATGAATTCTGATGGAATAAGACAGGAGGATTTATGCAGGCATGTTTAGACCTGGAAAGAGATTTTGAAAAAACAGCAGAATGGATTGGAGATAAAGCATATCGTGCACTTCTTGAAGAAGTGTATACGACACCGAAACCTGGTCTGGTAGATCGTTACTCAAACGGTGCTCATAAAGATATGTCTCTTCTGACTTTTGAAAAAAGTGCGGATGCCATTGGCGGCTACTTTGTAAAAATGGCAGAAGAGGGCATGGTATATGCTAGCAATCCACAGCTGGTCTTTTCAAAGATCAGAAAGACAGGAATGCTTGCTGAAAAGGCAATGTTTCAAGCAACTGGAAATGTGAATACACATAAGGGTCTGATTTTTTCACTTGGAATCCTTTGTGCAAGCACTGGGATCTGTATACAGAACCAGATACAGCTGACTATGAAGAATCTGATCCATATGGAACAGAAAATGGTCCGTACAATGCTGATCGATGAGCTGAACGGCATCAATCAGAAACATCAGGCGGACAGTCACGGGGAAAAGCTGTACCAGGTAAATGGTGTTGCCGGAGTCAGGGGAGAAGCCCTCGGAGGATTTTCCTCCGTAAGAAAGATCGCCTACCCGGTAATGCTTGATGGCATAGCCAGAGGGTATTCCTTCAATCAGATCAAACTGCAGACTCTTATGGAGCTCGTTAGTCAGGTTGAGGATACTAATATCCTGGCCAGATCCAACGCGGAAACTCTTTTAGAGATGCAGGGACTGGCCAAAAACTTCCTCAGGGATGGAGGCGCATACGCCCAGGACGCTGAGGAGAAATTAAAAGACTTTGATAAAATATTTATACAAAAAAACGTGAGCCCAGGAGGGTGTGCAGACCTTTTGGCGGTTACGATTTTTATGGAATCTGTTCTGAATCGTGGAGGAAACTTTACGAACTAATGACGGAATTCAGAAAAAACACACCTGTTTAAGATACCAAGCTGATAATTGTATGATGCAAATCCTGATATTTGTGTCTGCAGAGAACAGATGTATTGCTGTTTATGGAAAATCTTTAGATTGATTTTTTTCAGCTTTCTACAAAAACAAAGAGATAATACCTGAATCCGCAAATTCATTGGTGGGCTGAAAAGATTATGACGAGTGAGGCTCTATAACAGCAGGCGGGTAAATTTTTCTGTTATTTTATCAAGGAAAATGTTAGTTACAAATGATTAACAATGCTGCTTCCGTTAAGGTAAATCACATTTTGTGATACGGATCGTTTGGAAGCAGACCAGGATGAAGTAAGTGCTTTAGCGGTGCCAGCAATGGTACGTAGGGAATATAAAGCATCGAAAATCCGGTTCCAGAAACAAACATATGCATACCTGAGAGAACACCAAAAACTCCAAAATTTTAAGTATCGAAATAAATCAATATGTAAAACGTAATAACGTGAATAAATTATTATGTAAGATAACCAAACTAGTGTATAAATAAAGTGTATAAATAAACAAAAATAGTGTATAAAATAACCAAAAAATAGTGTATAAATAACCTTAAATTTTTAGTGTATAATTAATCTCAAAATTAGTGTATAAACAGATATGTAATAAAGTTGTGTAACAAATGCGTGTTTTACATGGTATGCAATGATTGTGTGGAACAAAAAAAGAAAAATAAAATATCATCGCACAATACGGGAATGATAAAGGTTGGGAAATGATATGGAAAATAATACAGGAAACAAATTGCCGGTTTGTGTAATCGGCCATAAAAATCCGGATACTGATTCGGTATGCTCAGCAATCTGTTATGCGGCTCTGAAAAAGAAGCTGACAGGAATGGATTATGTTCCAAAGATTGCAGGCAGTATAAATAGTGAGACAGAATTCGTACTCAGAAAAGCCGGAGTGAAAAAGCCGGAACTGATTACAGATGTCAGAACGCAGGTCAGTGATATTGAAATTCGGAAAGTGGCAGGAGTAGACGGTAGTATTTCCTTAAAAAATGCATGGGAGATCATGCAGAGGGAAAAACTTGTAACATTACCAGTTACCAATCAGGAAAAACTTGCAGGGCTGATCACAATTGGTGACATTGCCCGTACGTATATGGAAGTATATGAAAATGATATCTTATCACAGGCAGAAACAAAGTATTCCAATATTGTGGATACATTGCGTGGAACAATTGTAGTAGGGGATGAACATGGTCTATTTGAACATGGAAAGGTAATCATAGGGGCAGCAAATCCGGATCTGATGGAAAGTTATATTCAGCCGGGCGACCTGGTAATACTTGGAAATAGATATGAATCGCAGTTATGTGCGATTGAAATGAGTGCGGCATGTGTTGTCGTAACTGATGGAGCGAAAGTTTCTCTGACAATTCAAAAAATGGCAGCGAGCCATAATTGTATGATCATTAGTACACCATATGATACTTATACGGTAGCAAGACTGATCAATCAGAGTATGTCTGTCAGCTATTTTATGAAAAATGAGGATCTGATATCCTTTCATCTTGAAGATTACATCGATAATATTCAGGGAATCATGGCGTCAAAACGTTATCGTTATTTCCCTATATTAGATGAGAATGATAAATTAGCAGGATTGATTTCCAGAAGAAATGTATTGAGTGCAAACAAAAAGAAACTGATTCTGGTAGACCACAATGAAAAGAACCAGGCTGTAGATGGTGTGGATGAGGCTGAGATTCTCGAAATCATCGATCATCACAGAATTGGTAATATAGAAACAGTAAAACCGATTGTATTTCGTAATCAGCCACTTGGTTGTACGGCAACAATCATATATCAGATGTATAAGGAAAAGAATATTCCAATTGGAAAGAAAATAGCCATACTGCTGTGTAGTGCTATCCTTTCAGATACACTGATGTTCCGTTCACCGACCTGCACCGAATATGATAAAGCGGTAGCTGGTGAACTCGCAGAGCTCGTCGATATGAATATCGAAGAGTATGCATGTGAAATGTTCCAGGCAGGAAGTAACATTTCAAAGAAGTCCGAGAAGGAGATCTTCTATCAGGACTTCAAGCGTTTTAACATTGAAAAAACTACGATTGGAATTGGTCAGATCAATTCTATGAGTAGCGAAGAACTGGATACGATCCAGGAAAGAATCACACCATATATGAAAACAGTACTTACGGATGAAAAGTTTGACATGTTGTTCTTCATGTTAACGAACATTCCAGAAAAATCAACAAGATTACTGTTTATGGGTGATAGATCAGAAATGATAATCGATAAAGCTTTTGGACCACATCAAAGACAGGAAGACTCGGTTGACCTGGCTGGTGTGGTGTCCAGAAAGAAGCAGATATTGCCAGACCTTATGGAAGCAATTTTGCAGAAATAAAAAAGGGCTGTCACACCAGATAAACTTAGAACCGTTGAAGTCCTGACTAGCAGAGTATATCTCTGTTTATCAGAATGAGAACGATAAGTAGCCTATCAGGTGTGACAGCCTTTTTTGTTTTTTACGATCGTGAAAATGAATAAATTTTATGGATGAAAACGATATCCAGATCCACGCACAGTCAGGATATGTTGTGGATTCTGTGGGTCATCTTCAATTTTTTTCCTGAGACGGTTGATGTAGACCATGATTGTGTTATCGTCAACAGCAATGGTATTGCCCCAGACATGTTCGTAGATCATTTCTTTGGTGAAAACCTGTTCCGGATGTTTTAAGAACAGAAGAATCAGGTTGTTTTCCTTTGCTGAAAGAATGATTTCCTCTGTGTTCTTATAGAAACGCAGAGTAGATGTATCATAGCGGAAACAGCCGCAGGTAATAATATTGTTACTTGCAAGCATCTGGTTCTTATTACGTCTGATCAGTGCCTTGACCTTTGCGCCTACAACAAGTGGACGGAATGGTTTGGTAATATAGTCGTCAGCTCCTACAGAAAGTCCATAGAGAGCATCATAGTCTTCATTACGGCCGCTGATAATGATAACAGGAGTCTGGATTCCATTCGCACGGATTCGTTTGATTACTTCAAATCCTTCCATATCATCCATCATGACGTCCATTAAGATGGTGTCATATTTATTATTTTGTAGCAGCGATAATGCTTCTGTACCACTGTTCGCGATATCTGATTCAAGGTCATTACTATCCATTACTTTACGAAGTAATTTGCAAATAGATAGATCATCATCAACAATTAGTATCTTTTCTGACATCTTTATCCCCTTATTCTGAGCTTATTTTTGAATATTTTGTATAAATTTCAAAGTTATTGATGTTATTTGCTGTTACTATTATAATATAGAACAGGGAAAACAGCAAGAGCATTTGGTATTACAGGGAAATGCTGGCAAACGTACTGCATGATACGGAGGAATCTAAATAATGAAAAAAAAGAAAAATAAGGAAACCCTTATAAAGCTGAAAGAACAGATCAGTAAATACCGTGGTGTTGTTACGGTATCTCTGACAGGAATAGCACTGATTGCAGGAGTATTCTTCTGTGGGCTGATGTTCTGGGATGAGTATAAAACAGATATCATCAACAGACAGAAGGATCAGATGCAGATCACAGCAACATCTCTCGCAGAAAATCTGCAGGAGACGCTCGATGGATATGCTACTGATCTTAACAGGCTTTCCGATATTGTTACCTATAATGAAAATAATATACACTCAGAGGAGCTCAATAATGAATTATACCAGGATTATCTAAATGATGATGAAGATTATATAGAAAATCTAATTCTGAGAGGCAATGATGGGGAGATTCTCTGGAGCGAAAATGCGATTCATATTTCTGAGGTCTATGGTGTCTGTAGAATGGAAGGGGAGGGAATGAGTGCAATCGAAGCGAAAGGCGACGATGATGTCATTTACTTCATTCTTAGAAAAGAGCTGGGGGACGGTAGTGAGCTGGAACTTATAATTGACGTACAGAAATATTACAACAAACTGATCAGCAATATCAAGCTTGGAACAAACGGCTATGTTATGGTCAAGAATTCAGAAGATATTGTATTTATGCATCCGGACAGCCAGCAGCTTGGACGAAGTGTAATTGAGGGAAGAGAAGAGCTCTATCAGGGAACAGATCTTAGCAGTCTGAAAGTCTTACTCGATGCACAGCATGAAAATAAAAGTGGAGTAGTAGAATACTATTCTTACTGGTGGGTCGATTCCAATCTGCCAAGGGTCAAGAAAATATCAGCATTCGACCGTGCTACATTTGGTGATGATTACTTGATCATCTCAGCGGTCATGGATTATTCTGATATCTATGCGCCGATCATGTCGGGATTTGTTACAGTGATTTTGACCTGTGCGGGAATTTTGCTGATCGTACTGCTTTTATTCGGTTCATTTTCATTTCTGGCAGTGCAGAGACATAAGAATATGGAGGAAATCCAGTATCTGAAAGATCTGAATGAAGTACTAGAAGAAACCAGACAGGGAGAAGAAGCAATCGCTCACCAGCAACGTCTGCAGATCATGGGAACGATGACGGGTGGTATTGCACATGAATTTAATAATCTGCTTACACCAATTATGGGATACGCAGAACTTTTACTGGACCAGCTTTCCCCTGATGCAGATACCTATGATAGTGTACAGGAAATCTTAAACGCATCTTACAAGGCAAAAGACGTAATCAGACAGATATCGGGTCTGAGCAGAAAGAATATGGAAACTGTGTTCCATTTTATTAATGCGAAAAAGATGATTACCAGATCAATGAAGATGATCAGATCAATCTGTCCTCAGAATGTACAGATCGAGATCGATAATTATCTTGGACAGGAAGGATTCCTTGGAAGTGAGAACCAGATGAATCAGGTCCTGTTGAATATCTGTGTCAATGCATTTCATGCCATTGGGAAGAAGAAGGATGGTAAGTTATATATAGAAGCAGGCTGTATCGATCGACAGGTACTGGAAAGCACTGGAAAATTTAGTGTTCCAAAAGAATGGGACCGTTTTATCCACATTGCGATAAAAGATAACGGCTGTGGAATGGAACCGGAAGTAATGGAACAGATCTTTAATCCATTCTTTACAACAAAAGTAGGAGGCCAGGGAACAGGACTTGGTCTGTCTATTGTAGAACAGATCGTCCATTCCCATAAAGGATACATTTCAGTCGATAGTGTACCAGGAGTTGGAAGCTGCTTCGATATCAGCATTCCAATGATCAAGGAAAATGTGGAAGAGTCATTTCCGATGACAGCACCACAGTCGATCATTGATCTGAAGATTCTTGCTATTGATGACAATGGTAAGATCTTAAGACTGCTGGAACGAAGATTAAAGAAACTTGGAATTGAGATCACGACAGCGTGCAATACACAGGAAGCCAAAAGGATACTTGAACTTGACAGTTACAATGTATTGTTACTGGATCAGGATCTGTCTGGTGCAGGAAATGAAGATACCGCGATTTATTTTGCAATGGCAATGAAAGGGGTATACCCGGATATGTGGAAGATCATGATGACCAGCAATGTGACGAAAGAAGTCATTGAAGCGCGTCAGCATGGAATTATCGATGCCTATGTGGAAAAACCGGTATCGGATTCTACAATTATTGAAGCGATTAGAGAGTGCAGCATGTTCAATAAGGAAATTTAACCAAAGAAAAGATTAAATTTAAGAACTGTTCATAAAAAACATCCTTTTTCTGTAAAATATTGATAAAGAAAGTGCATTAAGGCATCGTATATTTTTGATAATTCTTAACAGAAATTAAGATTAATCTTAATACAAATTTAGAATATTATGGACAGCCTGTAAGGAACCCCTACTATAATGAATTTATCAAATAAAAACAAGGGGGTCCTTATTATGGGCGAAACTTTACTTGCAGTATTGGGATTCATTACAATCGTTCTTGTAATTGTCCTGTTACTGAAAAATGTAACAACGCCAGCTATGGCGTTCATCAGTGTTTCAACACTGGCAGCAATCGTTTTAGTAGCCACAGGAAGCTTCTCAATATCAGAAGTCGGTGACTTCATTAAAAAAGGTGTCAATAGTACATCTCCAACAGCATGTCTGTTCCTGTTCTCAGTAGTATTCTTCGGAATCATGACAGATGCAGGTATGTTTGACAAAATTATTGGTGCTCTGCTTAAAAGAGTAGGCAGCAATGTTATGGGTGTAGCAATTATGACATGTATCGTTGCTATGATCGCGCATCTCGATGGTGCCGGCGCAGCTACATTCCTTATCACAGTGCCAGCAATGCTTCCAATCTATAAGAAATTACATATGAGAAGAACAACATTACTGTTAATCTGTGTTACAGCTATGGGTGTTATGAACTTAATGCCTTGGGGTGGTCCTACAATGCGTGCCGCTTCCGTACTTGCAGTTGATGCAAATGATTTATGGATGAAGATTCTTCCAATGCAGGTTGTTGGTATTGTAATCGCATTCTTAACAGCTATTTTCTGGGGCCGTGTTGAAGTTAAACGTGGTGCTGGTTTAAATGGTAAACTTGCTCAGTCTGGTGAAGACGTTGAAGAAGATGACGAAGAAACAGAAGGAACAAAGGATACAAGCCTTGCAAGACCTCAGTTCTTTGCTTTCAACTTAATCCTTACACTTGCTGTAATCGTTGGACTTATTGTTTTAGATGTACCAACTTACCTTGTATTCATGGTTGGTTGTGCACTTGCTCTGTTCGTGAACTATAGAGGTTCAAAACTTCAGGGCAAAGTTATAAAGAGACATGCAGATTCAGCCATCATGATGGCATCTACATTGTTCGGTGCTGGTGTATTCCTCGGTGTGTTAGAAGATTCTAACATCATGGATGCAATGGCAAATATCCTTGCTGGTTGTATGCCAGTAGCAATGGGACCTTTCTTACCAATCTTAATTGGTGTGTTATCAGCTCCACTTGCATTAGCATTTAGTACAGATGCTTATTTCTACGGATTACTCCCAGTTTTAATTAGTGTGGGTAATGCATTTAATGTTGATCCGGTTCAGACGGCTATCGCAATGGTTGTATGTAGAAACTGTGCAGCCTTCATTAGTCCTAATGTTCCAGCAACATTCCTTGGTTGCGGTCTGGCAGGGATCGATATCAAGGATCATATCAAAGCAACATTCCTTTGGGTTTGGGGTGTCAGTGCAATCTGCTTATTCGCAGGTGTACTCTTCGGCATCATGTAATTGCCCTAGGAAAAAGTTGATTGATAAACTTTCCTAATAAACTTCCTATAAAAAATAGCGGAAAACCGGCGTGAGCTCTGATAAACGGCTCACACCGGTTTTCTTCTGTTTACGCTTTACTGCCTGGAAAAATGGCGGTATAATGAAAAAAGACTTCAATAAATAGTACAGAAATTGTACGCTACATAGTACAGAGAGAATTTGTTACAAATGAAAGCCTGCTAATAAAAAGTCAATAGGAAAATGAAATATTTTTATGATTGT
>CAJMQE010000118.1 GCA_905215405.1 uncultured bacterium | reverse complement strand
CGACTCATTTGAC
The DNA here is from genome assembly GCA_905215405.1 of uncultured bacterium. Lineage (GTDB taxonomy): Bacteria > Bacillota > Clostridia > Lachnospirales > Lachnospiraceae > CAJMQE01. The sequence continues at coordinate 9,229 of CAJMQE010000118.1, read as the reverse complement.
TGTATTTTTGAAAAAATATATTATCATCATATTTGTTTTCTTATTTGCTATTTACAAATTCTATAATATCCAAAGCATTATTCTCTATCGTTGTAAACTGCTTATCACATCCTGCATGACCATCTAATATAGGCAAAACCACATGATAATCTGTTTGAAGTCTTTCAGCAACCTCTTTGTATTCCACCATAATAAACCGCCTCCGTGTAAGAGGATAATTACATCGCTGTTTTCTTTTCCATATTCTACATAATTCAACCTCTTTCACCTCGCTGTAAACTTCCGATTTTTCGTTCTCTGCGACTTCCCAATAAACGGGAATTTGACTTGCCTATTTTCTTAAAATCTCATGTGGAGCTTCTATTTCATTTGCCAAGGTATGCTCTGTTAATTCTGACATCAATTTCAATTTTTTATTAATCAATGGTCGCATACAATTAGGAACATGTTCCTGATGCGCTCTGTGGATTGCTACACATTCCTTACAGTTTCCGTGATAACGACAGGCTTTCAGGCAAGGACAGTGATCTTTGTCTTTATACTCCTTACGAAATTCCGCTGCAAATTCTTCTTGCAGTCTCAGTCCCTCGACACGGTTTCCCTTATGAAATTCTACCATTGCATCCAGTTCTTTCTGGTTCCCTTCAATCTTCATGTTATTATAGCGCCTCCATTTCAACTATTCCTCATTTTCTGATAAATTCCTATTTGCATTTCCATTCATTTTAAAAATGGGCAACTCCGATTGGAATTGCCCACTCATTGCACTAATTATGCGATTTTTTCTTGCTTGCACCGATTTCTGCATCAATTGATGTAAGTTTGATGTAAATCGCTGTTTTTTTAGTTTTTTATCAAATGAAGTACGTCCCGTCTATTCGGTAAAACGGTACATCTTTACATCATCTTAATAGAGCTTTGCACCTGCCGGAATGTGGTCATCAACCATCAGAAGATGAAGCTTTTCTTCGCCTTCTTCATGAATAGCACTGAGGAGCATACCGCAAGAGTCAATGCCCATCATAGCTCTCGGTGGAAGATTTGTGATAGCAATAAGAGTCTTTCCAACCAGTTCTTCCGGCTCATAAAAGCTATGAATACCGCTTAAAATGGTTCTGTCTGTGCCTGTTCCGTCATCAAGAGTAAACTGTAACAGTTTCTTTGACTTCGGTACTGCAACACACTCTTTAACCTTTACTGCACGGAAATCTGACTTGCTGAATGTATCAAAATCAACAAATTCCTCAAATAAAGGCTCTACCTTTACCTTAGAAAAATCAATCTTTTCAGACTCAGTTTTTACATTTTTTTCAGGTGCTTCAGAAGCTGTATTATTTACATCATTTTTCTTATTTACACCATCTAAGGACTTCATTGTCGGGAGCTTTTTCGCTCCTGCTGTAAAGAGCTGTAAGATGATTTACATTTCTTTAAATCATTACAATATTTTCTTTAGCAAGCTGTACTAAAATAACCAAATTTGCAGTCTTTTTTGGTCATATATTAGTCATATTAAATTTTTTTGGTCAATTGCCTAGCCCTCAAATCAGAGGACTCTTTTCTATATTATATTGTTGTTTCTAAAACACATCCATGTTCTTGGCAAGTTTCTCCAAAGCCTCTCTAGTAACCTCCGGATTTGCCTCCGCATAAATGTTCATGGTTGTGCTGACATCTGCATGTCCCATTACTTCTTGAATAACTTTTACATTGGTTTCGTTCTCACAAAACCTCGAAGCAAATGTGTGTCTAAAAATGTGACATGAAAACCTGGGCAACATTATAGGTTCTCTCTTCTTTTTCTTTGCCTCTACCTCTTCTTCGGCATTGTGAGTATCAACGATTCTCTTGATTGCACGATTTACTGCCTGCGGATTATGTGGATTTCCAAACCGATTAGTAAATATAAAGTTTGTCATTCCATCAACCTCTGCAACACAAAAACCTTCTTCCTGCTGACGCTGATATTCAGACTTGAGCACTTCATACACCGGTCCCATCATTGGAATTGTCCTTATTCCTGCTTCTGTTTTAGGTTCTGAAACCCGAAACTCACACTTAAATGAATTGTCAGATCTTGTGTAATAAGTAAGACTATGGTTAATATTGATTGTTCGTTTCTTCATATCAACATCGTCCCATCTGATGCCTATTGCCTCACCGATTCTGCATCCAGTTCCAAGCAGAAATACAAAAAACGGATACCAATGGAAGAAAAACGGATTCTTTGCAACATAATCAATAAATTCTCTCTGTTGCTCTACTGTCAGTGCTCTTCGACTCTTTCTAGCACCACCGTTTCTTTTTTTCACCTCGGCATAAGCTCCATTTACAGGATTTCTTCTTATAATATCATCTCGTACTGCCAGCTCAAATGTAGGTCGCAATACAGTATTGATACTCTCCAAAGTATTTACCTGCAATCCCTTGTTCGTAATCAAATCCGTATAGAAAAATAAGACATCAGAATACTTCACATCCTTAATCTTTTTCTTTCCGAACGTATCCCTGATAAAATGATCCCATGTATATAAGTAATTTGCTTTTGTAGTGCTTCGCAACTCCGTCTTGGTAGAAATATATCTATCAAACAAAAAATTTACATCTGCACTTCCAGCAACATATACATTTAACCCGTCCATCTGGTCACGAACAAGTTCGTCTTCTTTCTGCCTAAGTGTTACAAGAGATTTCGCATATATCGTCCTTTGTTTTCCCAATGGATCAGTATAAATATATGAATACCTACCATCAGTTTTACGATAATGCTCTCCTTTTCGTAATACTCTTCCTTTACCATCTTTTCTACAAGCCATCTTTTCTCCTTTCTCAAAAAGAAAAGAGCCTGCATTACTTCTGGTCAGCCATTAGTTTCTCTAACACTGCCATTTTAACTACTTGCGTCATAGTCATGTTATGATTTTTGGTGTATTCAAGCAGCAATTCATGTTCTTCACCATTCAGTCTGATTGTAATCCTCTTATCAGCAGGATTTTCAGCCTTTGGTCGTCCCATCTTTGCCAATATATCACCTCCATCTGAACATAGTATACTTTATGTCGGACGCAAAGTCAAGTATATTAATGCAAACTCTTTCATATTCTTTTCAATTTATTTGTAGAATTCCTCGTCTTCTATATGAAATGTCTCCAGATATTCATCAAGAATATCAAGGTTCACAAGCACCAGTCTATTCATCTTATAACATGCTTTCGCATCCTTAGCTAACTGCTGGAACTTTGATAAACTCATTGAGTACATCTCTGCACCCTCTGGATATCTGACAAATCTCTTATTATTTGTTTTCCTTGTTCTGCTATCCATTTTGTTTCATCTCCAATTCCTCTAATACCATCTTACGTGCTACTGGTAACAGATTAAACTGCATAATCATTGCTCTATCCATTGCTTCCCTAATCTCTGATTCTCCCGGAATATATCCCGACTTAAAACGAACACAGCCCTTATTCAAGGTCTGAATATCCTCCGGCATAAAATCAGATCTATTGCTCAATGCATACCCTCTTATTTCTGAAGGCTCAACTATCACATGCACAGGATTATCTTTCAATTTTGATGATAATGGAACAACTGAAATCTGAGGTGCACCACCATGATTACTTGCATCACACGATACCACAATTCCAGGTCTGATTCCGCCCTGTACTCCATGTGGGTTACGACCAAAGTCTGCATATACAACGTCAAATTTTTTATATTTGTCATATCGTTTTTTATTCTTATTCATAACCTAAAACCCCCTTAACTGCATAGCCAGTCTGCCATCATCTACTGTAACAATAATTCCTCCTGCATCCTGAACCTGTGCTATTTTTATAAATGCATCAATAAGGTTGTCTGTAATAACACTCATGTTTGCGACTATTACACCATCTACCTGCTTTTTTCTAATCTTATCCACAATCTGATGCCACTGTCTGTCCACATCATTCTGTGAAAATCCATGTCGGCGTTCAGTGCCAACAATCATGTATTCTTTATTTTTTACATACTCATGAATATATTTACTCTGCTTATCCTCTAAGCGATCCACTTTATCCAATGGTGCACTTACTGACAAATACTCTATACATTCAATCGTCTTTTTCTTTCTTCTCATAGCCAAACCTCCTATGAAACAAGCATCTCTGCGTTATCTAGCATTTCGTTAAATATCTTTTGAAAATATGCCTTCTTGCTGCAATCCATTAATTCCAGCCTGGAGTCTATTGAAGTTTTTTTCTTACTCTCTGCCACATTCAGGATTGTATTAGCATCTACTTTGAAATAATCAATTATCTTAAATAGATTTGTGATACTTAATGCACGTTCTCCATTCTCATACTTTTTGATAGTTGACTCACTAATACCAAGCTCAGCAGCAAGGGCTTCTTTTGTAAGATTTCTTTGGATTCGTAACGACTTAATCACGATTCCAACTTGATAACCATCATATTTCATCGCTATATCCTCCATCGTCCTGTGCCATTTCTCTTAACATCTCTACAGCTGCATCTTCTGTTTCATACTGACCAAGCCACTTCCCACTTGAATCATGTACAACTGTTCCGAACGCAGTCTGTGTAAATCTGCAATCCTTCACAGCCGGGACTTGTTTGTCCCGACCCGAAAGATTTCCTGCTGCTTCTCTACTAGAGAACTCCTTTAGCATCCGAAGTCCTCTGCATGAGATACAATAATTGGCACCGGACCGACTTCAAGAGAATAGAGCCATATGCCCATATCTGTGATGGTCTTCACAAATTCCTCCAGATCATAAATGTCATCGGTGATCTCATTCAGGCTTCTGACTACTACAACCTCAAAATCTTCCTCTTTAAGTGTTGCAAAGAAAACATTCAGTGCTTCTCTGTCATAGTCCCTTGTCATTGAGCGATCACAATACGCATCATTTATTATTACTCCATTTGGCATTGCCTGATCACGCATATTCTCGACCATCTGGACTACATTAAGTTCTGCTCTGCGTGACTTTACAAATGCAATACCCTTTGCAAGCTCCTGATTATCATTGTTGTCTACTACATTAAAATCTGTCTTATCCATTTTGTTATCTCCTTTACATTTTGATTTGTATTGGAGAGTATTGGCGCCTCCACTCTCGTGGTGTGCTGTTCCTAAGCACAATTATATTTTACAAAACATCCATATTTAATTTAATCTAATGGTATTCGGCTTTTATAAAAATAACCCCGAATACTATTCGAGGTTATTTGTTTCTTGTATATCACTTGCTAGGTGTTATAATTGACTTAACATTTTTGTAGGAGTAGCATTTTCATGATTAACGCAGACAATTTGAAATGGATAATTCCATCTAAAGAACACAGTACAATTTCTGAAAATTGTATCAGATATATTAAAGCCGGACAGCAATACAATATGAATACTGTCGATGATGAAGTAATCATCCAGCTTATTAATCAATACCTTTGTTCTCTATGTATTCCAGCAGTTAGTAATCCGAAGGTAATTCCTAAAGCTCGTGAACTCAGACGTTTTGATTATGCCAGCTATAAAAAAATTTATAATCTAAAAGATAAACGAGATATTGTTTGGATAAAATTCACCAAGAAAAAACATCACATCGGTGTAATCGGAGCCAGTTGTGACATAAACTTTAATTATGATACTACATCAGGCAAAATAATATCTCACTTGGGCGAAAGTTGGGATGAATCATATGTATTTATTTTTCCACTATATAATATTCCAGAAGAGCTAAATCGATCAGACATTGAAAGTGGCATTGGTAACTATCTCATAGCAAATAATATACCTATTATTGACTTCTATTCTCACAATTATTAATTACAACAAAATAAGCCAACTGCTAGTCTAACAATTTATATGTCAGACTAAGCAGCTGGCTTAGCTAATAAGATGTCTATTATCTGTTCAATTTTTGACAGTTCAAATGGGTTACATCCCTTAAGTCGTTGAAATATACGTTCTATGCCATCATTCCCCTGTAATTTATAATTTTTACCGAAATAGAAGTAGTCAGCAGAAACATCAAATATCTGACACATTTGGATAACATGTTCTGGCATACACATAGTTTTTCCAGTTTCAAAATTTGAAACGCTTTCCTCTGAAAGAAACAATAATTCCGCTAGTTCTTGCTGCGTCATTTTCTTCTGTTTACGAATTGTCCTAATTCGTCTTCCAAACTCAACAGCATTATAATGAATTGTTTTGTGCTCCAACTTTCCACTGACACCTCCTTCCTTTCACAACAAATTATAAAATATTATTTACTCAAAGAACTTCTCTAGATTCTTTACCTGAGCATACTCCTCGATTCTTTTCGTTTCCTCAGGATTATCCTTTAAAAAAGCTCCTATTTTTTTTAGCCATGGATAGTATTCTGAAACCATCGTTATATTTTCAGGATCTCTAATCATTTCTATAGCTGTTTCACAATCCGATACCCCTTTTGCTAAAGCATAGCATTCAATAGCAGGTATAGCCTTGTCTTTAGCATCTTCTATCATAAAATCAATGATTTGCTCTAATACATGATAGTAATCCTCCTGAAAACTCAAATCTTTGACAATACTCTTCAAAAGCTCATCAGATAAGGTTTTCTTTTTCTTTTCATAATGGGATGCATAGTCCCTAAATCCATTTTCATGACCTATTACAATATCTCCACAAGAAACAGTACTGTCTCTTACCAATGTTTTAACTCGAAACTCCTCCAATTTATTCTTCAAAGCAATAGTGTTTTCTGCCATATCTACATTTAACAACCCTTTAATTGTTGCTAACCATTCATCCACTGTTACCATATCAGATTCACCAGTCATTTCCGCTCTCATAATTGGTTCTTTTACAGACCAATATAAAAGCAGACATATTTCCGAATCTGATAAATCTAGGCTTCCATTGAACCAGTCTACAACAAGTGGATACTCATCATCTAACGAACTCATTAATAAATTACGAACAATAGCAGCATCCGAATTAGGGATGAGTATATTATTTCCCTCCTTAAAATCTGATACCTTTCTTAACGCCACCTTCTCCACCAAAAAATTCATCTTTTTACGCAAATTCCTAACATAACTCTCCTGTGCCTGTTCTGAAATGTTCTTCATTGTTAAAATATCCTTGTAAATTTCTGCAGCTCTTATGCTCATACTTATGACTCCTCCAACGTTTTTCTTTTATTATATCATCGGGATTTCTTTTTAACAGGAACCAGTTTTGATATTTCTGATTCCTCTTTATGATTATAGAATACTTACTTTTTTCATTTCTGCATAGGACACACGATGTCAAAAAAAGAAGCAGAAATCAGTGAATTCCATCTGCTTCCTACTTCTTTTCCCTTTAAATTCAGTATTAAGATATGACATGCAATGTCCTACTGTTTATTTTTTTTCTTAGTTTTTATTATAGATGAAAGAGATGTCAGTCCCATTTGTTCCAGGAACTCATTACATTCATCTATGCTACACTGGTAAAAAACATGTATTAATGCTATATAACCTCTTTCTATTTTCAAGTTTGTTCTAAGTTTGTAACCAGCGAGATCTATGAGTTTGTCACTCTCCCATGGTAAAAGTGACATTGCAATACAGCAAGCAATTATATATTCTAAAGAAGGCAAATAATCTTCCTTGGTTCGCATTCTAGTTATTGTGCGCTCATCTATCCCCGTAATATCTGCTAACTCTTTTTTTGAAATATTATATTTTTCATCCATTAGCCATGTGAAGTATAACCCAAATGAATCCCCCGGACCTAGACCTCCTGTACCATTAACATAACTTCCCACCTCATTCATAAGATAGCTAGTACTATCTATTACGACACGACCTTTGCGTGACAGTTCTTGATATTGTTTTGCATGTATGAAATATGTTCTCGCCTTTATTTCACATGTATTATTTCTAGGCTTTCTATGTAAATGACCTCGATTGATTCGTGTCAAAAAATACAATGAAGGATTCTTTTTTACATCTTCCGAATAATATACTCCATCATTATTAACAACTATCGTATTATTTAAGCATACGCACAATTTATTCTGAAAATAAAAATAAGCACCTGAGCTTATAATATTTTTAAACTGATGGTTTCTTTTAAACTCTTGTTTAACATCATTTAAAGAAAAGGCATACTTATCGGCTACAAATACGCCATTACTTAATGTAGTATTTATAATCTCTGACATTTCTTTATTCGATAGTTTTTTTCTATTCGATAGTTTTTTTCTATAATTACTTAGTTTCTTTTCGACTGCTTTGTTGACTTCTTTATCTGTTTTCACCATAAAAACTACCTCCAACTATATATATGATTATATCACATCATTCTCTATATGTATCTATCCAAGAAACAAGGAAATCATCTTATCAATCCTGTCCAGTTCATCCGCACTACAGCCACTAAGCTTAACCATTATGCTGTCCATTAAAGGATTCTTAATTTTTGATGCACTCTCTATCCCATAATATATATAATCCGCTGTAACACTAAAAATTTCACATATCTTTGCTACATTCTCCGGCATACACATGGTCTTTCCATTTTCAAAATTAGATACGCTTTCAGCCGTAAGAAACAGCTTTTCAGCTAACTGCTCTTGTGTGTACTTATTCTTTTTCCTAACCTCTCTAATTCTCTTTCCAGCCTCTACTGCATCGTACATATAATTGTTCATATTGTCCATCCTTTCAAACTTGTTACCGTTAACTCGTTTGAGGAGGGACAATAACTCCCTAGATATGTAATTTTCGGCAAATAAAAAAGGACACATGAAAAACAGTCCCAGTCCTCAAACTGGTTTCTAATTTTTCATGCGTCCTTAGGATGGCACCTTTACGTATCATCAGCTTACGCTTATTGCAGGTGTCTCCCATATCATGATGACCACTAATTTAATTGTCTTGTCCTGTTGCGACCAACTATCTGCCGCAGCATCTGATGCCTGACTGTATGTATCAGATATAATATTTATCCTGTTCTACTCTATCCAGCAGCTCGCCTTCCTTGAAATTCTTCAAGGTCATTACTCTGCCACAATGGTGACACTTCATCATTACTCTCGGCAGTACCGGATAATTTCTGTTACCTGTAACTATGTATGAAACTTTCATACTCTTTTTGCACTTCTTACAATAAAAATCTATAACTTTTAACTCTTTGTTCAATTCAGTTCGCTCCTTATTCATACAAAATCATCAATCTACAATTC
>CAJMQE010000117.1 GCA_905215405.1 uncultured bacterium | reverse complement strand
TAAACACTAAGCTTTCAGAAAATTTGACCCACAACTATACACGAAGAGCCAAAAAATAGTGATAAAAAATAAAGTAAGGTAATCGTTGCATAAGCGTAAAAAGCAGATAAAGAATAAATAGAAGCATTGTAAAATTAAGGAAAAGCATACAGATTCGGGTTTCTTACATGAATTTATAAAATTCAGTGATTTGAGAGAAGCCGGAACGTATGCTTTTTTTATTGACAGTATCACTACTATGTATTACAATATACCTAGTAGCTACTATGCATTACATAGTATATCAAAATGGAATGAATTAATATTTCTATGACCGCATGGTAACAAAATGCAATCGATACGATCATTTGTTTTAAGGAGGATCAAACAATTGAAAACGAAACAGTATATTGAAGAAATTAATCAATTTTCGCAGCAGTTGTCGGAAGACAATCAGGCTAAACTTGGAAAAATTGTTGTCAGACTGCGTTTTTCATCCGTAGAGGAAAAACAGGCAGAAGAATTTTCACATCACTGTATGGATATGTTCTTACAGGCAGAGCAGGAGGGCAGACCAGTCGAGGAACTGTTGGGAACAGATAATCTGGAAAAATTCTGTAATGAATTTATTACATCAGCAAAAACTGAGTATTCCCCTTTGAAAAAAATATATCTGAAGATAAAGTATATTCCACTTCTGCTTTTGATATTTACTGGAATTTTTGAAATGTTCGTCGGTACAATCGTTAGTAACTGGCCAAAGACAGGATTTTCGCTTACGATTCCTGTCACGGTCTCCATGTTATTAGATACCGTGGTCGCAGGAATTGCCATGCATTTTCTTGTAAGCAGAATGAATGTTGTCTATGAGATCATGGATGAAAATGATCCGGGAAAAAATAAAATTCTGAATATTCTTTTAGGAGCATTTTTTATTGGTGTGATCGTCATATTTGTAATCAGCAAACTTTTATTTAAACAGACACTTTTTACAGTCAGTTTCCCGATTTTTATGCTCATTGTCGGAGCTATCTGTATTGCACAGTATTTTCTGGAAGAACGTCTGAATTAGGAGGCGATACGATTGGCAGGAAAGTCACAGTTATTAAAAGGGAGCCTGGAAGGCTGTGTATTAAAGATCATAGACCTGAAACAATCGGTCTATGGGTATGATATATCCAGAATTCTAAGAGATAATGGATTTGATCACATCTCAGAGGGCACGCTGTATCCGCTCTATACAAGATTATTGAAGAATGGGCTGATCAGTGCAGAAGTCAGGGAATCACCACTAGGACCGGCAAGAAAATATTATTCGCTGACAGAGGCCGGTAAAAATGAGCTCGAAGAGTTTGCACACGCATGGAAGGAAATGAGTAGATGCGTTGACCAGATCATGGATTATAAAGAATAACGTCAGATACTGGACAGGGTCAGAGTGGACAGATATAATAGAAATGTGGTGTATTTTAGGCATGAGGATCTTACTGTGAGTCTACAGTAGAACCAGGAAATACCTGAATGAATTCACAAGTATAATGGGAATAAATGTAAAAACGCAAACTGATTGCATATTCTATTGACATAGTGGTATGTGCATGTTACTATTTAAAAATGCAAACAGTTTGCAATTAGAGGTGCAAAATGGCAGATAACAAAAGTTATAAAACAGAAAATAGAAAAAGAATCCTGGAGTATTTGCAGAGTCACGCAGATCAGACAGTATCAGTGCAGGATATTTATGGTGCGTTACAAAAAGAGCAGGTAGAGATCAATGTTTCAACGATTTACCGTTATCTCAATAAGCTCAGTGAAGATGGAATGGTCAATAAATATGTCGCAAAAAAGGGAGAGATGGCGTTATTCCAGCTGGTGTCACAAAACAGGGACTGTCAGCATCATCTGCATTTACAGTGTAGTAAATGTGGCAGAGTCATTCATCTGGAATGTGGATTCATGGCCCAGATTTCTAATCATATTCTGGAGCATCATGGCTTCCAGTTGCAGTGTCAGAATTCCATCCTTTTTGGATTATGTCAGGAATGTAGAAATCAGGCAAAATAATTCGCATATAAAGTTCGGGGAGTTCGCCCCCAGTATAAAACAGTACATTTCTTTTTCTTTTCTGATAGTTTGGCTACAGGCACAAACTGTTTGTATAAAGAATAGGGATGTACTGTTTTACTGACAGGAGGATAGCATAGAGGTGTCTTTCTGTCAGTGAAACAGTACATAAGGATACTGGAGGAAGAATGAAGAAAAGAACTGAAGTATTGCTGCTTGTAACAATACTTGTTGTCTGCCTGCTGACAGGATGTGCGAAAAAGACAGCAGTCATAGGTGCAAATGCAGAAGATGGTAAGTTAAAAGTGGTAGCCGTAAATTATGCGGCATATGATTTTGCCAGAGCGGTAGCAGGGGAACAGGCAGATATTACAATGCTGCTTCAGCCTGGAGCAGAAGCACATTCCTATGAACCGACACCGCAGGATATTATTACAATTCAAAAGAGCAGTGTATTGATCTATACAGGTGGTGAAAGTGATGTATGGGTGGATGAAGTACTGAAATCTGTGAATATGGATAATATTGCTATCGTAAGGATGATCGACTGTGTAACACCTTATGAGGAAGAGCTGGTGGAAGGCATGCAGGAAGTGGATCACGAGCATGCAGAAGACGGGGAAACCCAGGAAGATCATGAACACATACAAGAGGCAGAATGGGATGAACATGTCTGGACATCTCCGATTAACGCAGCAAAGATTTCTCGTGTACTGGCTGATACATTTGCCCAAAAAGACAGTGAAAATGCGGATCTTTATCAGCGTAACTTTACGGAGTATGAAGGAAAGCTAAATGAACTGGATCAGGCATTCTGCGCAGTTACAGCAAATGCATCGGACAATCTGATCGTGTTCGGAGATCGTTTTCCACTGCGATATTTTGTAGAGGAATATGGGATTTCTTACCGAGCAGCATTTCCAGGGTGCGCATCTGATGCAGAACCAAGTGCGGCAACAATTGCATATCTGATCGATCTCGTTAAGGAAAATGAAATCCCGGTCGTATTTAAGATTGAACTGAGCAATGGAAAAGTAGCACAGGCAATTGCCGATGCGACTGGTGCAAAGGTAGAAACATTTTATGCCTGTCATAATGTGACAAGGGATGATTTCAGCAAAGGTGTAACCTACCTGGATTATATGTGGAAAAATGTAGATGTGCTGAAGGAGGCGCTAAAATAAATGTCATTAATAACATGTCAGGAACTTGCTCTCGGATACGAGGGGAAGGTGATTCTGTCCGATATAGAATTTTCCCTGAAAAGTGGGGATTATCTGTGCATTGTTGGCGAAAACGGTGCAGGAAAAAGTACGTTAATGAAAGGACTGCTTGGACTGAAAAAGCCAATGGGCGGAAAGATCGTATTTGGAGAAGGTCTAAAAGCCAATGAAATTGGTTATCTTCCGCAGCAGTCAGATCACCAGAAAGATTTTCCGGCCAGCATTTTTGAAGTCGTTCTGTCTGGAAAAATAAATAGTCTGGGATTACGGCCATTTTACAGCAGAACAGACAAAAAAGATGCACTGGAAAAGATTCATTTGATGGGGCTGGAGCATTTAAAGAAACGTTCCTATCAGGAACTTTCAGGAGGACAGCAGCAAAGAGTGCTTCTTGCAAGGGCACTTTGTGCGACTAAAAAAGTGATTTTGCTGGATGAACCTGTTGCAGGACTTGATCCTGTTGTAACGGCGGATCTTTATGAGTTGATCAGAAAAATTAACACAGAACTTGGTATAACAGTTATCATGGTTTCGCATGACATCCAGTCTGCGGTCAAATATGCAAGTCATATCTTACATATTTCCGGCGGTCAGCTGTTCTATGGAACAACACAGGAATATAAGGAAAGTGAAGCTGGAAGCAGATTTCTCGACAATGGAGGTGAACGAAATGCTTAGTATTTTTAAAGAAATGCTTTCTTATCCATTTATGGTCAGAGCAATGACAGTAGGGCTGCTGGTATCGCTTTGTGCATCCTTGCTCGGTGTCAGTCTGGTATTAAAGCGGTATTCCATGATTGGAGATGGACTCTCCCATGTTGGATTCGCAGCACTTGCAATTGCAACGGCATTTAATGCAGCACCACTTCAGGTCGCAATTCCAGCTTGTGTAGTAGCAGCCTTCTTACTGCTCAGACTCAATGATTCTGGGAAACTGAAAGGGGATGCAGCAATTGCCATAGTCTGCAGTGGTTCGCTGGCAGTTGGTGTTATGACAGTATCTCTGACGACTGGTATGAATACAGATGTTTGTAATTATATGTTCGGCAGTATTCTTGCACTGAGCGAGTCAGATGCGCAGATCAGTAAAATATTGTCGATGATCGTCATTGTACTGTATCTGCTTTTTTATAACAGAATATTTGCAGTTACATTCGATGAGACATTTACCCGTGCGACCGGAACCAGAGCAGGGATTTATAATATGATTCTTGCAATTCTGACTGCCGTGACGGTCGTACTTGGCATGAGGATGATGGGGGCACTGCTGATTTCCAGTTTGATCATATTCCCATCACTGACATCTATGAGAGTATGCAAACGTTATAAGTCGGTCATCATATGCTCAGTATTTGTATCTGTCATCTGTTTTCTGATCGGTATGCTGATTTCCTATAAGCAGTCTACGCCGACAGGAGCGAGTATTGTATGCGTCAATATCGTGGCATTTGTTATTTTTGTAGTTATTGGAATGGTGAAAGGCAGAGTTATGGAATGGTTCAGAAGAGAAAAAAGGCACTAATTTTAGGGATTTTAGCATTGTTTCTGTTGACAGGCTGTTCCGGGAACAAAAAGGTCTCGGGAATCGGAACTGGAAGAGAGAACAAGGTAGAAGATAGTATGACAGAACAACAGGTCACACAGACTGATTCGGAATTCTCAGGCATAGCAGATACGCAAGTGGAAACGGTTGCAAATGTAACAGAAGAAGCACAGGTGCTTCAGCCGGATTACGAAAATATGATCACGATTACAGAGAAGATGTATGTGTCGTGGATCAATGAAATCTATATTAATCCAAAATCCTATATTGGCAAGACCATAAAGATACAGGGCATGTATCAGGCGGATCATCTGGAATCAACGGGAACGACATATTATTATGTTTATCGTGTCGGGCCAGGGTGCTGTGGAAATGATGGAAATATGTGTGGATTCGAATTTATTGGAAATACGGAAGGGCTTTCTGATAATGATTGGATCGAAGTAACAGGTGTGCTGACGGAATATCAAGAAAACGGAGTCAGCTATCTGACGATCAGTGCTGCCAGTGTCACAAAAATGGAGACAAGAGGCAACGAAGTGGTTGCAAATTAATAGATAGATAAATTAGGCATACAAAATGCTTGAATTGCAAATAAATTAACGTGCAGTAATTGGATATAGTGAATGAATATATAGTAAATGATTATATAGTAAATGTTTATATAGGTAATAAAAATAATATGTAGAATAAAAAATCTGCTGTCTGTTCATACGGACGGCGGATTTTTTTATTGGCATGGTTCTCAAGGATGTTGGCATGGTTCTCAAGGATGTTAGCATCGTTCGCGTGGATATTGGCATAGTTCTCAAGGATATTGGTATTGTTCTTAAGGATATTGGCATGGTTCGCGTGGATGTTGGTTTGATTATCCAAATACTGGTATTGTGTTGCCTTAATAGTGCGGGACGGAAGAAAATTATAAAAATGCAAACAATTTGCAAATTATGTTGACAGATGTTATGAGTGGTGCTAATATTTAAAAATGCAAACAGATTGCAAATTAAGTTATAGCAGAAGCAATAGACAGGAGAAATAGATATGAGAGAAAAAGTAGTATTGGAATGTATGGAATGTCACAGTAGAAATTATGTGACTACAAAAAATAAAAAAGAACATCCGGAACGGATGGAAGTGAAAAAATATTGTAGTAAGGATAAAAAGATGACAGTACACAGAGAGACTAAGTAGCGTTGATAAAACGGAATTGGAGGAATATATGAGAAAGCCGGTAACATTATTAACAGGCTATCTGGGTTCAGGAAAGACGACTTTGATGAATCATCTC
Organism: uncultured bacterium; assembly: GCA_905215405.1. Lineage (GTDB taxonomy): Bacteria > Bacillota > Clostridia > Lachnospirales > Lachnospiraceae > CAJMQE01. The sequence goes on along the minus strand of CAJMQE010000117.1, from coordinate 3,688 downwards.
CTTGAACAGGAACAGGATAAGAAAGTAGCGGTGATTGTCAATGATTGCGGAGCCGTCAATATTGATGCGGCGCTGATCAGGGAAAATGGCCTGCCACAAGAAAATCAGATGATCGAGTTACAAAATGGTTGTATCTGTTGCACGCTTCGTGATGAATTTATGCAGCAGGTAGAAGAAGTTTGCAAAATGGATACGGTGGATGCGGTATTGGTGGAAGCGTCGGGAATCAGTAGCCCATCCTCGATTGCAGAAGCATTTTTAGCATATCAGGTAGAAGAAAAAGCAGATGAATTTTATCTGGACTCGATTGTGACGGTGGTAGATGCTGATAGGATCTACAGTGAATTTTTATGTGATCTTGAGGATAATACAGATGAACAGGATGCAGATGATGATGATCCGGATATCATCAATCTGGTCGTGGATCAGATCGAATTCTGTAATGTCATTCTTTTAAATAAATGTGACTTGTTGGACAAAAATCAGATTGAACGGGTAAAGCGGGTGATACGGGATCTGCAGCCTGAGGCAGAGATCATAGAAACAACTCATGGAACGGTCAGCGCAGATAAAATCGTGGACAGAAAACTTTTTGATTATGCACAGGTCAGTGATTCTTCCACTACGGCAAAAGCACTTCTGGCCCACAACCAGCAGGAAGCAGGCGGACATAAGGAAAATGGTGTCCATGCTGAATATGGTATCACTTCATTTGTGTATGAGAATAGAATACCACTGGACCAGACTAGATTTATGGAATTTGTGGAGCAGGATTATCCAGAAACGCTGATTCGCGCCAAAGGATATATCTGGTTCGAACAGGACAATAAAAAAGTACAGTTATTTGAGCAGGCGGGCAGAAATGCATCTGTAACGCCTATGTCCAACTGGATCGCAGCATTTCCAGAAAAGGAACGGCAGGAAGTATTTGCACAGTATCCGGATGTGCTCGATGATTGGGATGAAGTCTATGGGGACAGGATGAATCAAATCGTATTTATTGGACGGGGATATGATCAGAAGATGATTGAGCAGAGATTAAATGCATGTCTGATCAGATAGATGTGAAAAGCCTGAAAAAGTGGAAACACATAAAATGAATAATGTGGAATCAATAATGTGGAATCAATAACACAGAATCAATAACGTGGAATCAATAATGTGGAATCAATAACATAGAAGCGATAACATATCAGCAATAACATAAAAAATTAATAGTAACACATATGGAATAAATACTAGCACTCAATTAGAAATAGATAGCAACACATAAGAAAGTGGGCTTGTGAATAAGATAACTAAGACAGAGTAGGACGGAAAGAAGGATGGCATATGAAACAGAACAGACAGAAAAGAACAATATCTGTGGTACTGGCTATTCTTTTACTTTCCGTTTTTTTATGTTCAGGAATCTACTTTTATACCCATCTGGCACATTCGTGTACAGGGCATGATTGCCAGATCTGTTTGCAGTTAAAGAATGCGGATAGCATGTTGAAAGTACTGCAGACTGCATTGGAAGCTGGAATTCTTCTGACCTTTATTGTGATCAGAATACAGAAGAAATGCAAAAGGACACCTCTGTTTATTACAGGACATTCTCTTGTAAATGACAAGGTACGGCTAAATGATTGACTTCGGACGGCAAAATGTTGCCGGAGTTTTCATTGAAATGAATAGTCGTAGCATGGAGGTAATTATGAAAAATATGAAGCAAGAGAAACGAATCAATGATAACACCAGAACGAAAAAAACTGGGAAATGTAAGAAAACAGTTCTGACTGTTCTTCTGACAGGGCTGCTAATGGCAGTTATGTTACTATTTGCAGGCTGTGGAAAGCAGGCAGAGACAGGAACCAATGTAACAGATACATCCGCAAATGATGTAAATACAACCGATGCGGATAGTACAGGAAAAGTAAATGTCGTAGCAACTATTTTTCCAGAATATGATTTCTTAAGACAGATCGGAGGCGATCATCTGAATCTGAAGATGCTTGTAACACCAGGGTCTGAAACACATTCCTACGAACCAACGCCTCAGGACATCAAGGAAATCAATGAAGCGGATATGTTCGTTTATGTAGGCGGAGATTCCGATGAATGGGTCGCTAATATTATGGACTCTGTCGATCAGTCCAATATGAAGGTCGTAACACTTATGGATTGTGTCAGTCTGGTAGAGGAAGAGACAGTAGAAGGAATGATGCCGGATGAGGATGAAGGAGAAGATGATGCAGATGCAGTAGAATATGATGAACATGTATGGACATCACCCCAAAATGCAAAACTGATTGTACAAAAACTCTGTAACAATCTATGTGAAGTAGATCCCGCTCATGCAGCAGATTATCAGGCAAATACACAGCAGTACCTAGCAAAACTGGATAATCTCGACCAGGAATTCCAGAATGTTGTGGATCATGTAGCGAGAAAAGAGATTATAGTCGGGGATCGATTCCCATTCCGTTATTTTGTGGATGCTTATGGTCTTACTTACTATGCTGCATTTCCAGGATGCTCAACAGAAACAGAAGCCAGTGCGGCAACAGTTAAGTTTTTGATCGATAAAGTAAAGGAAGATCAGATACCTGTTGTATTTCATATAGAAATGTCAAACGAGAAAATGTGCAATTCTATTTGCAATGCGACTGGTGCAAAAAGTGCGTTGTTAAATGCGGTCCACAATGTCAGCAAGAAGGATTTTGAAGCAGGTGTCACCTATCTCGATCTGATGGAGGCAAACGTATCAACACTTCAGGAGGCTTTAAATTAAATGAAAAAGGATGGCAGACTACCTATGAAGATATCAATGGTACTGTTTTGTGGCATATTGTTTAACACAACTTTGTTATCGGGATGTGATTATAATCATGCAAAGAATGCAAGTGCGGCAAAGGTCAGTGAGGCACAAAGTCAGAATGATGAAAATGCCAGGCAGTCAGAAACTGATGCAGATGATAGTAGTACAGTAGCTCCGCTGTGGACAGTAGCAGATGATGCAAATGTGACCGGAGGAACAACTAGCAATCTGGATGATGACAACAATGGACTTTCAGATCAGGAGATCATAGAGTATCTGAACAGTGGCACAGAATCCTCGATTGATCAGGATCTTCCGGCGGAACTGCCTGAAGAATACCGCAGCCAGCATTGTGAGGTCCGAAATACGGCCTACTATCCATGTGATTTTTCCACGGACAAAAATTATGTACAGGAACATGGAATAGACATCACGGTCGGTGATAATCTATACATGACACAGATCAATGACTGGTATATGAACATTGATAAATATGAAGGAAAGACCGTTCAGATAGAAGGGTTCTATCTCGATTTTTCACCCTATGTATTTATAGGAAGAAATGGACCGACCTGCCCATACTGTACAGGTGGATTTGTAGATTTTGAAATTATGTCCGATCAGGATCTTTCGCAGTTGCAGCATGCAGACAGCTGGATCAGTGTGCAGGGCATTATAAAAAAAGGTTGCGATCTATCTATGGGAGAATTTTATTTTATTGAAGCAGTATCGGTGCAACAGATGGATACAGCTGGGAAAACTTATATTAGCAATTAAGTAGGGAGCGTCTGAACCTACAGATCATGATTGGAAAAACTCCGGTAGTCAGTACTCAATGGTGTTAAGTTAAGGATTCAAAGAGAAGTTAGTATCGTTTGCGATATT
>CAJMQE010000116.1 GCA_905215405.1 uncultured bacterium | reverse complement strand
AACCCAACTGGTTGTTGGGGTATCTAAACCCTACACTTATATATTAGGAGGAGAAAATATCGGAGAGGAAGAAAAAGAATTCATTAGTATTATTGCTATACTACATGATATTGGTGCGGTTGAAGCACAAAAAAAATACGGTTCTATTGATGGTGTCTATCAAGAAAAGGAAGGACCAGAAGTAGCGAAAGAAATATTAAAAAAGGTAGGCTATAACAAAAATATTGATAGAATATGCTTTATAATAGGCAACCATCATACTCCATCTAAAATTGATGGACTTGATTTTCAAATACAATGGGAAGCTGATTTGCTTGAAAATTTAACGGTTATGGATAAAGAAAAAGAACAGGAAAAGATAAAAAAGTGTATAGATGAAAACTTTAAAACAAACACAGGAAAAAGGATAGCTTATAATCGCTTTATTTTAGATTAGTAGTTGCAGCATAGTCAAGCGAATGGACACATTTTTTAAATATTTTTGGAAATGGTATAATAAAATGGACACGAAGTTAAGTGAAAAAAGGGAGGTGTCCATTCATAATGAAACGAGCTACTTATGATAAGCAATTTAAGATGGCTACAATTAAAATGATTATTGAGGATGATATTCCTATAAAAACAGTCTCAGAGGAAGTGTCCATTCATCGAAACACTTTATATAGATGGCTGGAAGAGTACGAAAAATATGGGGATGATGCATTCCCTGGTAAAGGAAGCAGACTATATACGTATCAATTTGAGATAAAAAAGTTACAAAAAGAGAATAAAGAACTCAAGGAGGAATTAGAAATATTAAAAAAATACCGAGCCTTCTTGAGGAACAAAAGTGTGTAAGATATAAATACATACGAGAAAATCAGGGTAATTTTGATATCAAGAAGGCCTGCAAATTACTTGAAGTATCAAGATCTGGATATTATGCATATGCTTCAAGGAAGAAATCCCCACATGCTATTGAAAATGAAGTGCTTCAGGAAGAAATAAAAATAATTTTTGAAGAACATCATGGTAGATATGGATCAGGAAGAATATCAAGAGTATTAGCAGAGCGTTGTATTATGTGTAGTCCTAAGAGGACAGCAAAACTGATGAGGATCAGTGGATTATATCCCAAAGGTGCTCCTGGTAGATATAGAAGAAAATATGGTCATCAGCATGAGGGACGGCCTAATTTATTGAATCAAATATTTCTGTCACAAGGAAAAAATGAGATATGGTTAGGGGATATAACCTATATTCCGACTAAAAAGAAAACGTTATATTTGGCGGTTTTTCTTGATATCTATTCAAGAAAAATAGTTGGCTGGTCTATGGATACACGAATGAAAGAAAAACTGGTTTTGGATGCTTTTAATCAGGCATATGAAAGAGAACATCCGAAAGCTGGTTTGGTAGTACACACTGACCAAGGAGCTCAGTATACTGGTGCTGCATTTAGAATGCTATTAAGGTCAAAAAGAGCCATCTCAAGTAATAGCAGAAAAGGTACGCCATATGACAATGCACCGATGGAATCATTTTTTAAAACTTTAAAACGGGAATTGGTAAATGATGTAAAATTTGAATCACCAGTGGATGCTAAAGCAGAAATCTTCAAGTATATTGAAACATACTATAATACACGGAGAATACATTCAGCTATAGGGTATGTATCACCATCTGAATTTGAAAAAATGATAACTTATTAACTAAACTTTGTGTCTACTTTTCTAGACATAGTCCAATTAAAGACGCATATTCACTTATGGCGATAAGAAAAATATGTAATTAAGTTTTCTTTGTATAGATGAATGAATTAATGAAAACAGATTTAATGGTGATACCGCTATGATACCCAAAGCTTATTATACTCAAAATAATACATAGAATTCCCGGACCAAAAGCAATACAATAGCAAGAAATATATCAAATAGATTCGCCTTAAAGCGAATGGTTAGGGAGTTTGAGTAAAAATTATAGAGCCTACACACCAGTGTTTATGCGGAGTGTAGGCTTATTTTTTGTCTTGTGGTTCTGATTTGGTTCTAGTTTACTAGTTTTTAAAAGAGTAATATTTATTTAGATGTAAAAAAGCTTATAGTAGTCAAAAAATATATGGAGGAGAAAATGAAAATCTGTAGTAAAACACTTGAAAAACTTAAGGATATTATTAATGGAGATAATACTGCTGGTTATCGTAAAGGGAGTCAATTAGTTGATTTTTTTAATGAATTGGGATTTAAGGATGTTTATGGACAAGGATTTCCATCTCGTTGTGTGTATACAATTGATAGATTGCAAAGGATTAATGGTACACCAGCATTAGATAAATGTATTTGTAATGCATTTGCTGTAATTAATTATATTGGTCGAATTTCAGAACTAGATGCATTAATAGCAGACTTTAATCAATATTTTGCTTTTGATAAATGGTCAGTTGTTCGTGAAAATGATTGTATTACTTTTGTAAAACATGAAAAGGTAAAAATACCTAAGAATGAAAATGAAAATAAAACTTTGAAAGAAGAGGACTTCTTAAAAGAAACATTTGATATTGATATTGACTTATTAGGTTTAAATACAGAGGTTACGGATATTATAAAACAAAGATTAGATGAAATAGATATATGTATAAAAAATGGGGCATCCCTATCGGCTGTTATATTGATAGGTTCGATATTGGAAGGAGTCTTATTGGGTATTGCATCTACATATCCGCAACTTTTTAATATGGCTCAAAGTGCACCAAAAGATAAAGATAACGGAAAAGTTAAGAGATTTCCTGATTGGACATTAAATGATTTTATTAATGTAGCAGCAGAAGTGAAAATAGTAAATATAGATGTAAAAAAATTTAGTCATGTTGTTCGGGATTTTCGAAATTATATTCATCCATATCAACAAATGGCATCAAAGTTCAATCCTGATAAGCAAACAGCATTAATATGCTATCAAGTGATAAAGGCTGGCATATATCAAATTGTAGAATTTAAGAAAAAATATAATGAGTCTAATAAATGATGAAAAACATTTGCTATAATTAGATAAATGTAGTTGATTCAACTAATGATATATAGTTAATTTATTTTTTATTGTTTGATGGAAATGAGTAGAAAATATACAACGCTGTGAAAGAAATGTTCAGATGTAGATTTGAGAATGTAATAGATGAATATTACTAACAAATTATAAATTACAATCTATTTAAAAGACAATAAAAAAATATATGTATTTGATAATCTAAAGTAAACATACTTATGATAAAAATATTATTTAAATAAGTATTGACTCCAACGTAACGTGATAATGTATTCTTCTTAGTAGAGACAAAGGAAATCGCCGGCACTCTCTTTTGTTTTAATCCAAATAAAAGGAGTTGATAATAATGAGAACAGTAAGTCAGGTTACTAAGTTAACTGGAGTAAGTGCACGTACTCTGCAATATTATGATGAAATCGGATTATTAAAACCAAGTGAGTTAACACAAGCAGGGTATCGTTTATATGATGATAATGCACTTACACAGTTGCAACACATTTTATTTTATAAAGAATTAGGATTTAAACTTAAAGAGATCAATGAGTTTATTAATCAGCCTGGTTTCAATCAAATTGCTGCATTTAAGAAGCAAAAGGAATTATTTCTTTTAAAACGAAATCGAACTGATAGACTGATTCAACTCCTTAGTCGTTTAGAGAAAGGAGAACAGGTTATGAGTTTTAAAGAGTTTGATTTGACGGAATATATTAATGCATTAGAAGCTTTTAAGAGAAATAGCACAGATGAGGTGATTAAGAACTGGGGAAGTATCGAAAATTTCGATATGTTTATTCAGAAAATCAGAGATGATGAATCCCAAGTCGCTGAAATTGCAATAAAACAATTTGGCAGTGTGAAAAAATATACGGAAGCTATGAAATATAACCTTGAACATTTTTCGGAAATAAGAGAAAAACAAATGTCTGGTGAAACTAAAGAAATAGCAAAACAAAGTGATGAACTTTATGCGAGATTAACTGATGATAGGTCAAAAGATGCTACTTCGGATGAAATTCAAAGCATCGTGCAGGAAATGAATTTATTTTTCTGCAAACTTGCATCGAAAAAGAATATGGGGATTGAGTACTGGAAATCACTTATTCAAGCTTATTCCACTGATTATGTAAAGGCCATGACGGATTCTAAGTATGGTAAGGGTGCTGCTGATTATATTGTAAGTGCTTTTCAGTATTTTGTACAAAAAGAGGCCAGGAGCAAATGATAAATCTTATTATGACGATATAGAATTATTTTAATTGTGCAGGTGATGGTTAATTTGCTTATTAACAATGCTGGTTGTTGAAATGAGAAAGTAGATTTACAATATCAACATTTGATCAGAAATATAAAAGAGCTTTAGGATATATGGGGTCTCATTCTGGAAGGAATGGCAATAAAGTCAAAGAAGCAGGTCTAAATCCGATTGAATTGGAGAATACAGTGGGATTTGAGGAAGCAGAAATGATTTTTGTATGCAAGAAGATCTACCAGCAGCGGTTAGTAGAAGAAGGATTTATTGAAAAATCAATTGTAAAAGAGAACTTTCCTGAAAAAGATTTCCATGAGACGTATGTTGGAGAAATTCTTAAAATATTAGTACGTGACGACAGGCAATAGAGCAGCCAATGGAAGCGCATGAAAAGAGAATATTGGATAATGAAAAGGACATATTTTTTGCCTGTGAGCCTTAACTGGTGGCATGTAAAAAGTATGTCTTTTTTTGTTGCAGTAAAGGAGGAATGTGATTGAAGAGCTGGTTATCAGCAGGTAGAAAATTTGATTTTGAACAGGTAGAAAATTTCATTCTGAATATATATAAAATCAGATAAAAAGATAGAGGAAATGTAAAATATTAGTAGACAAAACATAACATATTATGTATTATATATAACATGTTATGTTTTTTACATATTATGGATTTATGACATAGAAAGGAATAGGCCGTTTATGAATTTAGAAAATATAGATAGCAAATATGCAATTTATGGAATGCTTTTTTCTCTTAGTAATCGAATCCAGACAATTGGAGACAGGGAGTTACAGGATATAACGATTAAGCAACAGTTTTTAATGATTGGATTACAACTTTTTGAAAATCCGCCAACATTGAAAGAGATGAGCGAACTGATTGGATGTTCCTATCAAAATGTGAAGCGGATGGCTGAACAACTCAAAAAAAGTGGGTATTTGGATATCGTGAAGGATGTAGGAGATAAAAGAAAACTTCTTCTGGTGCCAACTGATAAAATGGCAAGAACTGAAGCAAAAAACAAAGAAAAAACAATACAATTTATGCAAGAGCTGTATCAGAATATTGATGCGAATGATTTGAACACTACGCTAAAGACGTTGAAACAAATGGATCAGAATATCGGAGGAATTATTGAATGAAATCAAGAAGAAAGAGAGGAAAAGGTATGATTTTGTTAGGCGTTTTACTAGTAATAATAGGAGGAATCTTAATTTATTGGAATATTCCCTATTCACCATATAAAACATCTTTTACAAAGCAAATGATCGAACGAGTGGAACAAATCGATTCTACAGATGAAAAGTGTTCCAGCGAGGAAATAGAAAAGCTTCCTGCACCGTTGATACGCTTTAGTAATTATATAAATTTAGAAAACTTTCCAAAATATAATGCTGTTAGAACAAATTTCCATCATACAAATTTTGTATTTGATGCCAACACGGGAAAAAACTTGGATATGGATTATGATTTATGGCTTTTTTATGACAAACCGTACCGTTCAGCATATTGTAGATCATCTATGTATGGAATCCCTTTTGATGGAATTGACTATTGTACAGATCAGGAAGGTGGAATGAAAGGGATTTTAGGCAAGTCAATTCAGATCTTTGATGAAAGAACTGCGCAAGGTTATCAGGCACAGATGATATCCTGGTTTGCAGAATCACTGATATTGAATCCTGCGGTTATTCTATCTCCATATGTTCAATATGAAACGATAGATGATAGTCATGTGAAAATGACAGTTTCTTGCAATGGTGTAACAGGAACTGGAATCATCACAATGAATGAGCTGGGAGCAATCACAGAATTTTATAGTGATGAGAGACAAGTGGAAAAAGTCGATGGGGTTGAGACTCGTGTTGGGTGGAGATGTGAATATTCAGAATATCAGGAAGAGAATGGAATTAATTATGCACATACAGTTCGCTGTATTAAAGTATTCCCAGATCGTGAAGTGACTTATTTTGAATCGGACAACTTTGATATAGAGTATTTGAAATAAAGATGTACAGATATGCTATTGGTGTTTCTGAAATAGATTGGGAAATCACGATAATGTTCTGCAGTTGACTTTATTTCGAGGAGATAGAATAAACTGGAAGATATTTTTGTATAGTATTTTACCTCTATTTATATTATCGAAAGGAAACATAAAATGTTAAAATATTATTAGTCATATAGATTATTAAGAAATCTGGAGTTCCCCAGGTAATCAAAATAGCACTTGCTCTTGAGCAAGTGCTATTTTAGTCTTATAGTTTAAAGAACATTTCTGAGTATTCTTTCTTATCATAGTGCCATTTTGCTGGTTTCCCAGTTGGATCAGGATAACCGATCTGCATAAATGCGACCATTTCACATTCATTCATTTCAGGAAAAAGTTCCTTTTGTTTGTCTGTATCGAAGGAAGATACCCATACACATCCCAGACCAAGGTCAGATGCTTCATACCACAGGGATGTTGCAGCAATACTTGCATCAACAATACCCATATCTTTATTATCGCTTGCTCTCACCCAGGCTTCACCAGGAACAAATCCAATTGCAATTGTTAATGGTGCATTGTAATGATACTTTGTAATTTTTTTGATATCCTCTTTTCGTTCTCCATTTTGTATTATCCAAACACGAATAGGCTGATGATTTTCAGCACTTGGTGCTAACTGGATTACGTCTAAAAGTGCATCGATTTTTGTCTGTTCAACTTCCTTTTGTAAAAACTTTCTACATGAGAAACGTTCTGCTGCTAATTTTCTAAATTCCATGTTTCCTCCTTAAATGAGTCTTCAATTTATATTTCATTGACGTTTTATTGTTGCACCCCTATAATAATTCTTAGGTAACTTTATTACAAGTACGCACATTTTTGTTTCTTAGAATTGGAAGGAGAAAAGTAAATGTCCAAACAATCTTCAGAGTTTCAAAATCCATATGAGGAAAAATGTTCTATTGTCTATGCTATGTCATTAATTGGAGCCAAATGGAAAATACCTATTTTATGGCACTTAGCACATTATAATATTTTACATTATAATGAGTTGAAAAGACATTTAACAGGTATAACCAATACGGTTCTAACGCGTTGTCTACGGGAACTGGAAAGTGACAATATTGTTTTGCGAAAATCCGACGGTACAGTTCCACCATCCGTAACATATGAACTGACAGATATGGGAAAAGAACTTATTCCGGCACTAGATGGTCTATATACATGGGGGACAATCACAAATCCCACACTGTTTAATTTCTTTTATTAGCAAGAACATAGTACAAGTATCTTGGAAGGATATTGCTAACCATTTATAAGTCTGGTCCGAGGTATTGTATGATTTATGCGCATAGAAAAAAGACCCTGTTGCTACTTCTATTTACAAAAATGTATGAAGTAATAACAAGGTCTTTTTAATTTAGTTAAAGTGAAAAAGCGGATCATGTATTCTCAGGTAATGAATGGAGCAAAACACAGTTCGCAAGTTGAATCGTATAGTCTCATCGTTTTTTAGGTTATGGATGATCATTTAATAGGCAAACTACAAAAATTAAAATTTATAATTGACTTAAAGTGAACTATAAGTTGTATAGTAAAAGAAGCTTAAACGTATTGCACAACAGCAGAGGTGGAGTGATGGAGACTTAAAATTCTGCACTAATGCTGACATGGATCTATTTGAGTAAAAAAATGTTGAAAAGAAGGAGAATGGTATGATTACGAACGAAAATTACAAGTTAGCAAATGGAGTAGAGATTCCTAAAATAGGACTTGGAACATGGTTATTGAACGACGAACAGACAGCACAGGCAGTAAAAGATGCAATCCGGTTGGGATACCGTCATGTGGATACAGCACAGGCCTATGGAAATGAAGCCGGTGTTGGTAAAGGTCTGCGAGAAAGTGGAGTGAAAAGAGCTGATATTTTTGTCACAAGTAAAGTCGCAGCAGAGGCAAAGAGCTATGAAAGCGCAGCTGCATCTATCGATGAATCATTAGAAAAGATGGGATTGGAATACATTGATTTGATGATTATTCATAGTCCACAGCCATGGGTTGAAGTAAATCAGTCAGAAAATCGCTATTTTAAAGAGAACCTGGAAGTATGGAGAGCTTTAGAGGACGCTTATAAAGCTGGAAAGGTAAAAGCAATCGGTGTATCCAATTTCCTGATAGAGGATCTGGAAAATATTATAAAAGGGTGCACAATCAAGCCTATGGTGAATCAGTTACTGGCACATATCAGTAATACTCCGTTTGAGGTGATTGCATACTGTCAGAAAAATGACATTCAGGTGGAGGCATATTCCCCAGTAGCACATGGAGCAATATTGGAAAATACAGAGATCAGGGAGATTGCGAATAGATATCATGTGTCTGTTGCCCAGCTTTGTTTGGCTTATGATATTCAGCTTGGTCTTGTTGTAATACCAAAAACAGCGAACCCGGACCATATGAAAAATAACGCAGAACTGGACTTTACAATCAGTAAGGAAGACATGGAACTGCTTGAGAAGGTGGATCATATTAAGGATTATGGAGAACATAGCTTTTTCCCAGTGTTTGGCGGCAGACTGTAGAGATCAGGTTACATTTATTTAGATAAAGGAGGGATTCGTCGTGAGTGTACTGGTAGTATATTATTCACAGGCAAGAGGCAATACCAAAAGAATTGCAAAGATGATAGCAGAGCAGATGAATGCAGATGTGGAAGCCATTGAGACAGTGATTCCATATGAAGGATCATATGAAAAAATTGTAGATCAGGGTCAGCAGGAAGTGAATCGTGGCTATGAGCCGGAGATTAAAAAGTTAAAGCATGATTTAGCAAAATACGATCTGGTATTTGTGGGAACACCTACTTGGTGGTATACGATGGCACCGGCAGTTCATACATTTTTGAATGAGAATGACTGGAATGGAAAGAAAGTTGTACCATTTATGACCAACGGTGGATGGCCAGGTCATGTAATTAAGGATATGAAAGAACTAATGGCAGGTGCAGATGTACTTGAAGAAAAAGAAGTTAGATTTGATTCGACTGGTGGAGATCATCTGGAGACACCGGAAGATGAAATCCGAAACTGGATCTCTTCAATCAAAAAGTTAAATGCATAAGCGAGTCTGGTAATAGAAATTGTTGAAGTCCAGATAAATGCACTGTTTTTTTAAGCCAACCCCTTATTTAAAAAAATCAAAAAAGTCTTTACATTTATTTTTGGATATATTATAATAAGTCCCATAAAGGACTAATAAGAAATGAGACTAAAAGCAAATAAGACTAATGGAGGCAGTAACGTGGCAGGATCGATTAAAGGAAAAACAGATATATTTAATCAACAGTGGCATTCGCTTAATACATTTTACGAAGAGTATGCAAAATCTGTTGGGTTCACTTATTCTAGCCTGAATATTTTGTGTGTGATATCTAAAACAGAAAGTTGTACACAGAAAATTTTATGCGAAGAAACTTACCTCCCAAAACAAACGGTCAACAATATTATTACCAGTTTTTACAAACAGGATTTGATCTATATGGTCGAATTACCGGAAGACAGAAGGACCAAGTCGATCCATCTGACACCAGCAGGGATAGAACTTGCTGAAAAGATATTGCCGGTTGTAAGTAATGCAGAAGAATGTGCGATGAAACAGTTTACAGATGAAGAAGCTGATACACTGTTAGCGCTTTTAAAGAGATATGTTGATTGTTGCGACAAAAATATGCCTAGATAGTGCGAATCACTATCAGGCAATATTTTTTAACTAATTAGTCCTAAATGGGATAATCCCAAAATAGATACATATGATAAAAACAGTATAAAAGGAGAAAACAAAATGAAAAGAAAAGTAGAATTTTTAAGTCACGGTCTCAAACCTCGCACTTGAATAAGTGCCTATGCACCTTGAAAATTCAATAATAACTAGCAATAA